>CAUWEE010000026.1:0-8440 GCA_963557095.1 uncultured Helicobacter sp.
AATGACACTTAAGCTTGGCGATTGCATTGAGCTAAAAGAGCAGGCAAGTTCTAAGGTCGAGCAAGCAAAGCCTTTTGAGGATGAAATTGAGGTTTTATATGAAGATGAAGAGATTTTAGTTCTTAATAAGCCCCCACATTTAGTCGTTCATCAAGCCCCAAGTGTAAGGGAAGCAAGTTTGGTGGATTACCTTAGGAGCAAGGGTTATCAGCTCTCAAATTTAAGTGGAGCAGAACGCTATGGAATCATCCATAGGCTTGATAAACCCACAAGTGGTGCGATTGCAATTGCAAAGAGCAATTTTGCACATCTTGAGCTTTCTAGGCAATTGCAAAATAGAACAATGGGAAGATATTATCTTGCAGTGATTGATTTGCCTCTAAAACAGAGGCTTGAGGTAGAGTGTTTGATGGGGCGAAACCCAAAAAATCGCCTCAAAATGGCAAAGCTCAAAGAAGGAAGATATTCTAAAACCCTATTTTCCCCCCTTGCTTCAAGTTCTTTAGGCTTGATTGCTGCCAAACTTTATACTGGACGCACTCATCAGATTAGATTGCATTTGGAGACTTTATCAAGACATATTATTGGAGATGAGGTTTATGGAAAGCAAGATTCTTATCAAATGCGTTTGATGCTCCATGCTTATCTCTTGTATTTTGTGCATCCACGAACAGGAAAAACTCATTTTATTTGTGCTCCACTTTTTGAAGATATGTTAGGATTTGCACAGAAAAATTTTGGTGTGGAGATTGTTGATGAGGTTGTGGATAGGGAGTATATATTGCGGTGTTTTGGGGATTTTATTTAGCGGCTGCTCGCATTTATTTTTTAATCCAAATTTAGATCTTTCTCTTTCAACTCTTAATCAAATCCAAGTCTTGCCCGATGTAAGCTCTGTGGCATTTGAATGGAAGAGGGTGAATGATGCCAATGTAGAGGGCTTTGTGGTGTATCGCAAGATGGATAGTGAGGATTTTAAGCGTGTTGCCATTATTGAAAATCCAATCGCGACACATTTTTACGATAAGGACTTGCAAACAGAGAGCGTTTATACCTATCAATTTGCAGTTTTGGGGAAAAACAACACAATCTCTCAAAGAAGCAAGTCTTTGAAGGTCAAAACCTCTTTTATTGATCCTCTTGAAACGCTTTATGCAAGTAGTGATGAGCCAAGAATGGTGAAGTTACTTTGGAATCCTCATCCAAATCCAAGTATTTCCAAGTATGTTGTGGAGAGGAAGATTGATGGAGAGTGGAAAAAAATTGGTGAGGTTAAAAATCGCTTAGGAGTCGAATATTTTGATCGTGATTTACTTGATGGGACAAGCTATGAGTATAGAGTGGCAGGAGTGAGCTTTCAGGGAGATAAATCGCGTTATTCTCCCATTGCAAAAGCAACGACAAAATTTCCACCCCCACCTCTTAAAAATATCACAGCCTCTTTGGATGTGCCAAAGCTCATCATCTTAAAATGGGAAGATTCTAAGATCAAAGATTTGGCTGGATATATTATTTATGCCTCTCAAAGAGAAGATAAGAGCTTTAAAAAGGTTGCTCAAACTCTTAAGCCTTATTATGAGTTTAAGGTGCAAGAAAATGGAATGCAGTGGTTTTTTAAGATCGTTGCAATTGACAAAGATGGCATACAGGGGAGTCTCAACCAAGTTCCTGTGCGCGGAACTTCTCTTGTTCCGCCAAGCCCTCCTCTTATCAAGGGAGCAAACTTGCAAGAGGGTGAGGTGGTAATTGGTTGGGAAACTCCAGACAAGCGTGTCAATGAGATTATTGTTTATCGCAAAGAGGGGATGTTTGGAACGCCCTTGGAATTTAAGCTTCAAGCTGACGCAAAGAGATTTGTCGATAAAGAAATGCAAAGCGGTGTGGAATATACATACTGGGTTGAATTCCTTGATGTCAATCAGATCCCAAGTGCTCCTTCTGCTGAATTTAAGTTTAAGAAAGATTGATGCCACACTGCCTGCTCCGTGAAGTCAAACTCCCCTCCTTGCCTTTTGAAAAAGAGGGCTATCGTTTTGTTTTTGAGGCTCAAAAATACAATGATTTGTCCCAAAGCTTGATTTTGGTTAAATTTGGCGAGTTTGAATTTTTCTTGCGCAAGCGTTATCGAAAGAGGAAAAATGATTTTATTTTGAAATGTGAAAAGATCTCAAGGAATCTGCCTACAGGGATTATTAAGGGAGCAATTCGTATTCTTGCGCTCCATAATCAGGAGGCTTTGATTTCACACAATCTTGATAATGATTCTTTGAGGCAAAAATTACTCTCACCCTTTTATAAAAAGGTTGAAGATTTTTTGGGTTTTTCTTCAGTATTTAGGCTTGAGATTGGCTTTGGCTCAGGGAGGCATTTGCTTTATCAGGCAGAGAGAAATCCCTCTGTGCAATTTATTGGGATTGAGATTCATACCCCATCTATTGAGCAAGTTTTGCGTCAGATTGAGCTTAGGAAATTACAAAATATTTTGCTTATCAATGTTGATGCGCGTGTGTTTTTGGAGCTTTTGCCCAGTCATTTGTGTGAAGCAATTTATCTGCATTTTCCTGTGCCTTGGGGGAAGAAGCCACATCGCAGAGTTTGGAATAAGCAATTTTTGAAAGAGGCATTGCGCATTTTGAAAAAAGAGGGAGTGCTCGAGTTGCGCAGTGATGATGAGGGGTATTTTGCATATGCTCTAGAAATTGCACTTAGAGAAAAAAATCTCCAATGCAAAATCAATAAAAATTTAAAAAAAGAGATTGTAAGCAAATATGAAGATCGTTGGCTGAGGCAGCACAAGGATATTTATGATTTGCAGATTTTTGCTTTTGAAGAGAGAGCGGAAATAAAAGAAGAGTTTGATTTTTCTTTTGAGGATTTTGAATTGAGCAGTTTTTTAAGTCATATGGGTTTTGCTACAATCCCAAAAAAACTTGTGCAATCGGATTGGTTTTTGGATATTGATAGCTTTTATTTATGCGAGGAGGCTTGTATCTTAAGGGCGAGTTTTGGGGATTTTAACCAGCCTCAAAACAAATTTGTTCTCATTGATAAGGGGGGAACGCGATATTGTGGAGGGAATCCTTTGCCAACTCTAGCAAGCTCCAAGGCACATAAAGCATTGCAAAAAATCATAAAAGGAGAAGATGTTGAGTGTGGTGATTGAAGCAAAAAAGCTTAAGCTTTTTTATAAAAAAAATGAACCCGTCATCAAAGAAGCAGATTTTCGAATCTATAAAAAAGATTTTGTTTTTGTTGTAGGAGAGAGTGGAAGTGGGAAAAGCACTTTGCTTAAGTCTTTGTATGGAGCTTTGGGGATTAAGGGAGGTGATCTTAGTGTGGGGGGGATCAATATGAATAAGGCAAGCAAGGGTGATATTTTAAAGCTTAGAAAAAATATTGGGATTGTTTTTCAAGATTATAAGCTCATCGAGGAGTGGAGTGTAGAGAAAAATGTGATGCTTCCTATGCAAATCAATGGTTATAGCAAGGAGCTTTGTATCCAAAAGACTCAAAAACTTCTTGCTCATACAAAAATGAGTCACAAAGCATCGAAGTATCCTCTTGAATTGAGTGGAGGAGAGCAGCAAAGAGTAGCGATGGCACGAGCCTTGGCACACAATCCATTTTTGATCCTTGCAGATGAACCCACGGGTAACCTAGATGAATATTCTAGCTCTTTGGTGTGGAATCTCTTGAAGGGGGCAAATGAGCAGCTAGGGATCACTGTAGTTGTAGTCACGCATCAGATTCCGATTATGCTTGATGTTGCAAGTAAAAAACTACATATTGAGGATGGAGTAGTCTATGAATTTCATTAAAATGCATTTATCCCTCATCTACCCTCTTGTGATGCTTTTGTTTAGTTTTGAGAGTGCGGTTTTGGTGCATAGGGCAGTTGCAGAGCATGAAAAAAAACTTTCTCAAGATTATTCTATTATCATTGCTTCCAAACAGCCTCTAACCCAAGAGCTTTTGCAGAATAAAATTCGCTATCTTCAAGAGATTCAGCTCATCAATCCTCAAACGATTTTGAAGAATTTAGAGCACACAATTTCTCCTCAAAATTTGGCATTTCTAAAATCTGAACTCCCTCTTTTTTATAGTTTAAGATTGACAATTTTCCCTAATCAAGCGCAGCTCAAAAAGATCAGTGATGTTCTTATGTCTATTGAGGGGGTAGAAAAAGTTGAGCTTTTTGCCAAGACGCATTCCAAAGTGTATCGTTTGCTCTTGCTGCTTAAAAAGAGTATTTTGTTTTTTGGTGCATTGCTTGGGATTTTGAGTATTTTGCTGATGGTGAAGCAGGTTGAAATTTGGCATTTGCAGCATTCTAAAAGGATGGAGATTATGAGTTATCTTGGGGCTCCAAGTTGGATGAAAAATAAGGTTTTATTCAAGCTTGCTCTAGTTGATTCTGTGCTTTCATCTATTTTTGTCATCGTAGGAATTTTTTATATTCTTAGAAGTGAGGAGTTTTTATCCATCTTGACATCTTTGGAAATCAATAATGCTTTATTTTCACCTTTTGCGGACTTTGTCTCTTTGCTTTTGATTTCTGTGAGCATTTCAATTCTTTCAGCAGTTTTAGTGATTATGCGTCAGAGGGATTATTAAATCGTGCGTGTTTTATTTAGTTTGCTTGTAGTTTTAAGCTGTCTTTTTCCTCAAAATATTGATCTTTCAATCCAGAAGAGTCAAGCCAAGATTCAAAAAAACATCAAAGCGCAGAATAGAATCAGTGCAAAAATTAAGGATTTGGGAAATCAAATCACTTCTCAAAACAATGAACTCAAGGTGCTTACAGAGGAGATACAGATCTTAGAAAAGGAGATTGAGGATAATCAGGGAAAATTTCTTAAAGAGCAAGAAGAATTTCAAAATGCAAAACTCAAAAGTGAGGAATTACACAGGCGCAACGCAAGCATTCAATCCCAAATCACTAAGCTTATTGCCCAAGAGCTTGCCTTTCGGGTGATTGTCAATGATCGACAGCCTGTATCCCCAGATGATATTATCTTAAGTGAGCTTTTTAAAACCCTCAATCAAAATGCAAAAACAAGTATCGCTTCACTTTCAGAAGAGAAAAAAAAGATTGCAGTTGAAATGGATGATATTTCAAAAAAACTTCAAGTTTTGCAAGTTGTAATTAAACGACAAAATGAGAAGAGGACAAAACTTGAGAGTGATATCAAAAAGCGAAATACTCTGATTGCAAAGCTTGAGAGAGATCTTGAAGTCTATGATCATCGTCTAAGCAAGATTGCGCAGGAGAGAAAGAATCTTGATGAGATTTTAGAAAAATTCAATATTCGCAAGCAAAAAGAGCAAAAACGATTTGAAGATGAACAAAAAACGCAGATTGCAAAAAAAGAAAGATTAGTTCCTTTGGATGTGCGAAGAATGGGAAGTTCGTATCGTCAAGTTTCCACAACGCATTATCGTGGGAAAAAGATCAGTCCTCCTCTTGATTTTTATAAAATTGATCAAAGGTTTGGCACATATTTTGATCCAGTCTATAAGATCAAGGTTTTTAATGAATCTGTAATTCTCTCTCCTAAAGAAAAAAATGCAAATGTCAAAAATGTAATGGATGGCAAGGTTGTTTTTGCCAAAGAAACACCTGTGCTTAAAAAAGTTGTTATTATCGAACATGCCAATTCAATTCATACAATTTATGCCTATTTGGACAAGATTGCCCCTACAATTCGTCCGGGTTTAAGGATCAAAAAGGGCTATATTGTGGGCAAGGTTGATGAGAGATTGGGTTTTGAGGTAACGCAAAAAGATAAGCATATTGACCCACTTGAATTAATTGGAGAATAAATTACATTATTGTAAAAATTGCCGATATTTTAGTGGATCTAAATTTTATTAGGATTTGTTATGGGAGGAATGCTAGATGATTAATTTAAATCAAAGCGCTTCATTGGCACAAGAAAAAATTTTGGATTTGGCAAAGCAATATGGAGCAAGCAAGATAATTCCGAATGGAAAAGAAGCGATTGCTCATCAACAGAGTGCAGATACAGATAAGAACTTAAAGCAGGAGTTGCAGCAGCTCATACAGAAATATAATCATGAAATGAGAAAGCTAAATACCGATGTAAGCTTTAGTTATAACGATACGATAGAGGGGCTTTTGGTAACTGTTAAGGATGGAGAGAGCGAAAGGGTGATTCGAGAGATTCCCTCAAAAGAAGCCATTGAGTTGATGAAAAAGATGCGCGACCTAGTGGGGATGATTTTTAATAAAGAGGGATAATTAAGGAAACAATATGGCAATGGGGAGATTAAGTTCCCTTGGGGTAGGGAGCAATGTTTTAAATTACGACACAATTGATAAGCTCAAGAAAGTTGATGAAAAGTCAATGATTGAGCCTATTGATAAAAAAATGAAAGAAAATATTGAAAAGCAAGCAGAGCTCGCATCTATTATTGGAATGCTTGGTGGGCTCAATGCTGAAGCAAAAGTGCTTTCTGATTATTCATCTTTTATTGGGAGAAAAACTGATGTGATCGGAGAGGGTTTGAGAGCGACTGCAAGCCCTGGAGTTCCCATTCAAGATATTGAGATTCAAGTTAAGCAGGTTGCCAAAAATGATGTGAATGAGGTTGGCACAAAATTTGAAAGTAGAGAATCTGTTTTCACAGAAGAAGATACGCTTTTGACTTTTACTGCGCGTGGTCATACTTATAAGATCAAAATCCCTGCCGGAACCACTGTTCAAGAACTCGCTCAGCTTGTTACAGATAAGTCAGGTGGAAATGCCATTGGGCTTGTGATGAAAACAGGTGGAGCAAACCCTTATCAGCTAATGATCAATTCCAAAGAAACAGGGGAAGAGAATCGTATTTATTTTGGATCTACACTTCAATCTGAGAAGATTCAAGAGGGGCCAATCTCCCTAGGAGAGGGAGATTTGGAGATTGTTTTTAAGGATTCAAGTGGATTAGATCAATCCTTGATGATTACACTTCCCCAAACGCCAGAGAACAGCAAGTCAAGCGATAATGCTCAAGCCATTAAGCAAGCAATTAAAGATGCGATTGAGCAGAATGCCGATCTTGCTGATTTATTGGGAGGAGATCTTAATGTCAGTGTTGGCGTTGGAGGCAATAGCCTAGTTCTCAATGATCGTAGGGGTTATCAAATCCAAGTTTTGGGAAACAAAGCTAAAGAGCTTGGTTTTAAGAAAACAGAATCGGATTTAGACCCAATCGTTTTGGGAAATAAACCTGTTGAGGCAGGAGTATTGGAGGGAAAAATTAGCGTGGGTTCTGTGCCCCTTGATTTGTCAGAATTGACAAGTCGTGGCAATACTGGGCCTCAAAACGCACAAGCAATTGCAGATGCTTTCAACAATATTGGAGGCTTGTCAATTTATGTGGATGAAAGTGGTCGTCTCGTTGTGAATGCAAATGATGGGGATGTATCGATTAAGGCAGAGGATGAGGAGGGAAAAAAGGCCTTAGCCAAGCTTGGGTTAAAAGAGGGGCGTTTTGCAGAATATAGCAAGACGCAAGAGGGGATCTTTAAGCTTAAAAATCTTCAAGCTGGACAAGATGCTGAGCTTATCTATGATGGGGTAAAGGTTGTGCGTCCAAAAAATACAATTGATGATATCGTGGGAGGGGTAAAACTAGAAATTGTAAGTCCCACACCCGAAGGTAAAAATGCAATTGTAAGTATTACTCCTGATTATGAAAGCTTGATTGAAAATCTTAAAACATTTACAGAGAAATATAATGAATTAATGCCAAAACTTACAAGTTTGACAAATTATGATCCTGATACAGGCATTGCTGGAATTTTCAATGGCGTGAGTTTTATTCGCTCAATCAAGTCATCAGTGAATCAGATTTTTTCAGCAGTTTTAGGGAGCGGAGCAGATTTTAAAAGTTTGATTAAATATGGTTTAAGTCTTGACGATAATAGCAAAATGAGTTTTGATGAATCAAAATTCAGAAATGCAATCACTGCAGATCCTGAGGGGGCAAAAGATTTCTTTGTGGGAATGGAAAAAAACATCTTGGGTCGAGATACACGCGTTGGCGGAGTATTTAGAGAATTAAACGAGAGAATTGATTCAATGATTGTTGGCTCTAATGCCTCATTGAAGCTTTATGAGCAGAATCTAACGCGTGATGAAAAGCGCTACAAGGAAGATCGAAAGAAAACAATGGAGCGCCTCAATGCGAGATATGACTCAATGGCAGAGCGATTTGCTGCTTATGATGGCCAGATTGCCAAGACGAACAATTCTTTTAATAGTGTGCAAATGATGATTGATCAGGCAAAAAAGAAATAAGGATAGAAAATGAAGGGAAATGCTTATAGTTTGTATCAGCAAAATTCGGTTTCAATCGAATCTCCAGCAAAACTTATTGAAATGCTTTATGAGGGGATTTTGAGATTTTCAGCTCAAGCTAAGCGCCATAT
>CAUWEE010000027.1:0-8373 GCA_963557095.1 uncultured Helicobacter sp.
CTCTTGAATATCTTGTGGGCAAGGTGGGGTTTTATGGTTATGAGTGGGAGATTTGTAGAGGGGTGCTGATTCCTCGACCCGAAACTGAAATTTTGGTTCAAAAGGCAGATGAACTGATTAAGTCTAAAAAAATCTCCAAGGTATTTGAACTGGGAGTGGGAAGCGGGGTGATTAGCATTACTTTGGCTTTGCTCAATCCACATCTGCAAATCCTTGCAAGCGATATCAATCCAAAAGCTTTGGAGCTTACGCAAAGAAATTTGCAAAACTTTTCTGCATTTGATAAGACTCTGCCCCATCGCCTCTGTCTCCTTCATGAGAATGTTTTGGAGAATGAAACAGTGTTTCAAAAGCAGTCATTTGAACTTTTGATTTCCAATCCTCCCTATATTTCCAATTCTTATAAACTTCCTGCAAATGTTGCTTATGAGCCAAAAGAAGCACTTTTTGGAGGAGAGGGGGGTGAGGAGATTCTTTGTGCTTTGGTAAAGTTGAGTGAGAAATATCGCATTCCTTTTTTGGCTTGTGAAATGGGGAGTGATCAAAGGGAAAAAATGCAAACTCAGCTCAAGCATTTTGAAGAAATTGAGTTTTATCAAGATTTTGCAGGTTTGGATCGTGGTTTTATTTGTAAGACTTTGAGATACAATCCGCTTTGTTTTGAACGCTTAGATTTAAGCCTAAATTAAAGGATGAAGAATGGATTTTCTTCAAAATTTTTTCTTATTTTCCTCTTGGAAGACTTTATTCGCATTTCTAGCCTTGGGAGGCATTTTCTTCCTCTTAAAATTGCTGAAAGAAAAGGAATATAGCTTTTCTCGGAGAATGTTTGTTGCACTTATGTGTGGAGGATTCTTGGGTTTTGCAATGCAATATTTTGCGCATTTTCCTCAAGGAGGCATTGGGGCAATTAAAAACAATATCGAATTGCTTTGGTTTTATCAAAGTTATGCTTGGTTTGGTTTTCTTGCCTCAATTTTTGTGAGTTTTCTGAAATTGATTATTGTTCCACTTGTTTTTATAGGAATGATGTATGTGATTTTGAATCTAAGAGATGATGTAAAACTCTCTTCAATGTTTTCACTCAGTCTGTTTTGGTTGCTTTTTACAACAGCGATTGCTTCTAGTATTGCTGTCTGTCTTGGGACATACTTTTCATTGGGCGATGGTTTTGTATTTGATGGGCTAAAGGAGGCAAGGGAAGTTAAGAGTTTGGATCAGATTCTTTTGGGATTAATGCCAAGCAATCTTATTGATTCTATGGGAAAAAATGCCGTGATAGGCGTTGTGATTTTTGCGATCATTTTTGCCTTGTGCGCAAGGAAGGTGGGGCAGAATAACCCGCATTACCGCTCATTTGTTGGTGGGATTGAATTTTTGCACTCTGTAATGATGGAGCTTGCAATGCTTCTTATTAATTTTATGCCTTATGCTGTTGTTGTGATGGTTGTCAAGGTTTTGATGCAGCATGGTTTTGAAGTTTTTGTGCCCGTTCTTTCTTTTATTGGATTAATTTATCTCTGTGCGTTTTTTGTTTTTTGTGTGCATTTGCTCATCCTGTTTTTTCACGGGCTTAGTCCAGTGATCTATTGCAAAAAAGCAATCCCTGCACTTTTGATGGCCTTCACCTCAAGATCAAGCATTGCGACTTTGCCTGTAACGATTGAGACACTTAAGAAGATGGGGGTTAGTCAAATGAGCTCTTCTTTTGTGGCAACTTTGGCCACAACAATTGGAGCTAATGGCTGTGCTGGATATTTTGGTGGCTTAGTTGGGGTTTTTGCTTTTCAGGCTTTGGGATTTGAAGTGGGAATTATGCAGGGGATTACAATCGTTTTGCTTTCTGTTGTTGCATCAATTGGTGTAGCTGGGATTCCAGGGATTGCAACAATGGCAGCTTCAATTGTGCTTACAGGGCTTGGAATGGGAGAGTATTTTGGAATCTTAGCCATCATCTTAGCCATTGATCCTATTATTGATATGGCAAGAACATTTAGCAATGTTAGTGGGGGGATGATATCCAGTATCGCTGTGGATAGAGAACTTGGGATGTTTGATGAGAGCAAGTATAAATCTTAGAGTGGTGGATTTAGGAATACTCAATAAACTCTAGGAGCTCTTCTGCGCTTCCCCATACGATGCCTTCTCTTGCGGATTGCCTGATCTCTTTTTTGCTTTGGCAGAGAGAATGAACTTCGCCAAATTGTGTGCGATTAAAAGTGCTCTGGCGTTTGGCAAGTTGGGCTGTGTGTGTGGAGATAAGATTGCAGAGCTCTTGGGGGGTTTGTGCGATGTAGGAGGATTTTTCCCGAGGAGTTTTACCCTGTAAGGCCTGCAGCGGGGTTTGGGTCAAGAATTCCAAGCTTTCTTTGACACCAATCGCGCTTGAGGGCTGAATCGTATAGTCATAATTTGTGTAAATTTCTTTGATTTCTTCAAGTAGCCCATTTTTTAGCATAAGCTCTGTGCGTTTTGCAATGCGTGCTCTTAAAAGTTCTCTATCAATTGCAATGGCGTATTTTTCAATAGGGTAGGGGAAGGCTTCTTTGGGATGTGTGGCAAAAAAGAGTGAGGGAGGGGTGAGCGTGGCAAAGTAGATTTCCAATCCTCGATGGATGCGATAGCTGTCTTTGCAATTGAGTGCATAGCTGGGATCGATTTGAGATAAAAAGCTGTAGGGATTATCAAGCTTGGCAATTTTTTGCGCGATTTCTTTGGATTTTGTGTGAGGGGGGAGGGGAGAAAGTCCTTCAAGAATACTTTTGAGATAGAAGCTTGATCCGCCGATGATAAGTAGAGTATTTTTTCCTTTGTTTTTGCTCTCTTGGATAGCTTGAAGGAGAAGCTGGCGAAAGAATGGAGCCTTATTGTCTTGGTCGGGTTTTAAGATGTTGATTCCATAGTGGAAGATATGTTGTAGTTCTGCTTGACTGGGTTTTGCAGAGACAATATCAAAATATTTATAGACTGCTAGAGAATCTAGGGAGAAGATCTCGCAATTGAGCTTTTGTGCAAGCTGCAATCCTAAAGCACTCTTACCACTCCCACTCCCTCCCAAGATTGCAATGAGGCGAAAATCATCCAAGATCTAAATCTTTCCCTTTGCCTTTAAAACGCTCTTATGTGCTGCTTCTTGCAAGATTCCTTTGAAGCCTTGAAGCTCAAGATAAGCAAGCCCTTCAGCAGTCGTTCCTCCTGGGCTTGTAACTAGAGATTTGATTTCTTGGGGGCTATAAGTTTTGAGCAGCTTGGTAAATCCCTCAAAAGTAGCATTGACCAAGTCTTGACTTTGTTTGTAGGGAATACCCTCCCTTAGGCCTGCCTCAATCAATGCTTCAGTCACTAGGGATAAAAATGCAGGTGCGCTCCCATTAGTTGCGATACTTGCATCAATCAAATCTTCATGATCAAATAAAACTGCTTTTCCAAAAGCTTCAGAGAGTGCGATCGCAAGGTCTTGGAAACATTTTTCACCCTGTGTATATAGGCTTGTAGAGGAGTGTTGCACACTTGCTCCAACATTGGGCATTGATCGAGCAAAGGCTTTGGCTTTGGGAAAATGCTCTTCAAGAGTAGCGATCTTAACTCCTGCCATCACAGAGTAAAGTAGGCCAAAAGGAAGATTGAGGTGAAGATTTTTTAATCCTTTGGGTTTGATACAAAGAATAATATTTGTTTGCGGAGTGATAGCTTCTAGTAAGGGGATTGTCGCAGCATTTGCGAAACATTTTGCAAAATTCTCTGCCTTATTGAGATCTCGCCCATAGATATAAAATGTTTGGTTTTTAAACTTTGAATCTTGAGAAAAGCCACTCATCATAGAGTGAGCAAGATTTCCATATCCGATGAGGATAAAGTTTTGCATTTAAACTTTGGTTTGATCTTTGTAATAAGAATCAATTGATTCTGTTAGTCCATATTGCGGATATTTTGTGCTATCTAGGACAACTTGTGCCATCGTCTTGTTTTTGATATTAAAGATGACTGGAGCCAAAAAATTGATTGTTGAATGTTCGATAGGATTTTGAAGCACCATAATGTTGCCCACTAAAACATCTTCTTGACTCTTAATCTCAAGCAAAAGCTCAAGTGCTGAAGGGATTTCAAAATCGTATTGGCGTAGTGCAAAAGGGTTGATAAGTGTAAAAATTGGAGAAGAATCTGTATCATTTGAGAGTTTCATAAATAAATCATCGATTTTTTCTAATCGCATTTTATTTACATCTTCAAAGCCAAGAATGGGCGATTTTACTTCAAAAACCATTTGAACTCCTTTTGGATAACAAGCAACCTCTCCTGCAAGATTATGATAATGATTTCTAAAAATACAATCCCAAGAAACCACGAATTTAAAAAATAAGTCATTCTATCCTAAAAAAATAAAAAGTAATCTATAAACATAGTCGTGTAAGATATAATCGCATTTCCTCAGTCATAAAGTTCTCAAATTAAGATGGTGAAAAGGGTGGATTTGAGACTTGATAAAATTATTTTTTAGCTAGAAATGGGTTTAAAGATTTGGTGAAATGATGAAGAGACAAATTTGCGTGGGTATTGTTACCTTGGCTTGTTTTTTTTCTGCTTGTTCTACAAAAGTTGAAGAATTTGATAAGCCTGCAATGTATTGGTATGAGGAGATTTTCAAAGAGATTCGCTATGGGAATTTGGAGACAGCTGATACAAAGTTTGCTTCTTTGCAAAGCGAGCATGTTAATTCTCCCTTAGTGCCTGATGCGATGCTTGCATTAGGGCATGCTCATATGGCAGAAGATGAGTTTTTGCTTGCAGAATTTTATTTTGATGAGTATCTAAAAAGGTTTTCTAATCGTGAAAACTATAGCTATATCAATTATCTAAAAATTTTAGCCCGCTATTATTCGTTTAGAAATCACAGTAAAGATCAGCAATTTATGATGGATTCTATGGAAGAGATTAAAAATTATCTTGATGCTTATCCTGATGAAATTTATACGCCTTTTGTAGCCTATATTTTTACAAAATTTCAACTTGGACAAGCAGAGTTGAATACGGCAATTGCAAATGTCTATAAAAAACAGGGCAAAGAATATGCGATGAAAATGTATCTTGAACGCAATGATAAAGATTTGAGAAAAAATTTTAGAAATGTAACTAATGGCGTGCCTTGGTATGTGATGGACGCACTTGAGATTAAAAAAATTGATTATATTTTACCCTCATATGTGCCTTGGTATGTGATGATTTTTAATTGGTAGGAGATTTGATGAATCAAGAGCTAAGTAGAATAAATTTTATTGTTGAAGAAAATCTTTTTATCTACCCTTTTATGATTACCCCTGTTTTTGTAAGTGATCAAAAAAGTATCCAAGTTGTCAATCAAGCCTTTAAAGCAGATAAAAAATTAATGATTGCTTTTTATGCAGAGAAGAGTCATGAGGAGTTTTATAGGGTTGGAGTTATAGGGGAGATGATGAGAAAAGTTTCTTTGCCTGATGGAAGGGTAAAGATTTTGTTTAGAGGGATTCAAAGAGGGATAATTGAAGAGGTTATTTCTGATTTTGAGGGGATCGTAAAACCATTTGTGTATAAGCCTTACCATCAAGAGATGATTAATGCGACACTTCAGGTTCTAAAAGAGCAGCTTAAGATTCTATCTAATGTTAATTCTAATATCTCTCTAGAGCTCCTTAGAGCTATTGATGAGGCCAGTGATCCTAATCGTATCGTTGATCTTGTTGCCTCAACTCTTAAACCAAAAAAGACTCAGGCATATGAACTCTTTGCCAAGGATGATATAGAAGAGAGACTACTGTTTTTAATTGAGCTTATTGTGGCCGATGCGGAGAATCAGAAACTTCAAAAAGAAATCAGAAGCCGTGTCCAAAATAAGATGGATAGAGTTAATAAGGAATATTTTCTTAAAGAGCAAATTCGCCAAATTCATAAAGAATTGGGTTTGGAGGGGCAGAAAGAAGAGGAAATTGAACGCTACCGCAGCAAGCTTGCCAAGATCAAACCTCATATTAATGAGGAAATCCATAAAGAAATCAAGCGACAAATCGATCGTCTATCAAAGATGAATCAGGATAGTGGCGATGCAAGCATTGTGCAAAATTATATTGAGTGGGTGCTTGAGATTCCCTTTGGAAAATTAAGTAAGGAAAAACTTTCAATTGCCAATGTCGAAAAGCAACTTGATCAAGATCACTACTCTCTTGAAAAGCCAAAAAAACGCATTGTGGAATATTTTGCAGTCAAAGAATTGCTAACACTGAGGGGTAAGGAAAATAAGGATTCTAAGGGAACGATCCTTTGCTTTTATGGACCTCCAGGCGTAGGGAAAACTTCTCTTGCAAATTCAGTTGCCAAAGCAATGGGACGATCTCTTGTCCGCTTGGCTTTAGGGGGCTTGGAAGATGTCAATGAGCTAAGGGGGCATCGTAGGACTTATCTTGGCGCGATGCCTGGTCGAATCACTCAAGGTTTAATTGATGCAAAAGAGATGGATCCTGTGATGGTTTTGGATGAGATTGATAAGGTAGGAAGAAGTTTTAGGGGAGATCCTACAAGTGTTTTGCTTGAAATCTTAGATCCCGAACAAAACAAAGAATTTAGAGATTACTATACAAATTTTAATCTTGATCTTTCTAATGTCGTATTTATTGCAACTGCTAATGATATTTCTCAAATCCCTGCTCCCCTTAGAGACAGGATGGAGTTTATCCAGATTTCTAGCTATACACCTCAAGAAAAAGAGCAGATTGCCAAGAAATATCTGATCCCTCAGGAGCTTAAAAAACACGGATTAAAGTCTTTTGAAGTAGGCATCACAAGTGCTGCCTTGAAGGAAATGATTGAGAAATACACAAGAGAATCTGGCGTGAGAAATTTGAGGAGACAGATCGCAGCAATTATGCGCAAAAGTGCTCAAATAATTCTTCAAAATAGTATTCAAGGGGAAAAAGAGAAGATCTCTATCACGCAGAAAAATCTAGCTGAATTTTTGGAAAAAATTGTGTTTGAGATTGATCCTGCGGACAAGATTGATCGTGTTGGGATTGTCAATGGCTTAGCTTGGACAAGTGTGGGGGGCGATGTTTTAAAAATTGAGCTCATTAAGACTGCGGGCAAGGGGAACTTAGCGCTAACTGGCAGCCTAGGTGATGTCATGAAAGAATCCGCACAAATTGCCTATTCTGTAGTGAAAGTGCTCCTTTGTGAAAATAGTCTTGAAACTCAGATTAAGTTGCCTAAGAAAAAGAGCAAAGATGAGGAGAAGCCTATTTATGAATATTTCGATTTACACCTGCATGTTCCAGAGGGAGCAACTCCCAAAGATGGACCAAGTGCAGGGATTGCAATGGCAACTGTGATTGCATCAGTGTTGAGTAATCAGGCCATTAGGGCTGATGTTGCAATGACTGGAGAGCTGACTTTAAGCGGGAGAGTTTTGCCCATAGGAGGGTTAAAAGAAAAGTTAATTGCTGCTCATCGAGCGGGGATCAAGAAGGCATTGATTCCGCTTAAAAATTTTCAAAGGGATTTAGATGAAATTCCAGATGAAGTCAAAAAGGCAATGATAATTGTTCCTGTGAGTGAGATTGGTGAAGTGCTTGATCAAGCTTTGATCAAAAAGGGCAAGAGTATTTCTAGTTGAGTGTATTTTTTAATTCTTTGTGAAGCAGATCAAAGTTTTGCAAGATTCCAAAATTTCCGATACGAGAGATTTGATTTTTGAGTTCATCTTGACCTCCAGAGATCAGAATCCCTCTGTCTTTGAGTTTCTTTTTGATTATCTCATTTTGATCATGGAAGGCAATAATCCCCGCAGATGGATAATTGGAATATAGCTCAATTTGATGATCTTCAAAAAGAGAACTTAGAATTTCAAAGCGTTTTTGAATGAGTGTATATTGCTCTTGAAGTCTTGGAGTATAGAATTCAAGGGCAAACTTGAGGGCAAAAAATAGATTTGATGGCAGAGAAAAGGCAATAGGATTTTTAAGATAATTTTGTAGAGAAGTGTAAAATGATTTTGCTTTGGTGTTTTGAATATTTTGCAGCGCGAACTCGCTTAGATGGACAAATCCAAGCCCTACTGGAAGCATCAAGGCTTTTTGTGAAGAAGTGATTAAGACATCAATGTTGTTTGTCGGGATTTATTCTGTACAAAAGGAAGCGATGCCATCAACAAGGGTAAGAATCTTAGGATTGTGAGATTTGATAGCTTTAGTAATGGAGATAAAATCTTGCTTCGTTCCAGATGAACTCTCGCAAGTTTGCAGACATACACAATCTACGCCCTCATTGAGGTAATCCAAAATTTTTGGGATAGAGTGTATTTCTTGTGGTGAGATTTCATAATTGATGGCAGGAATAATGAAAGCCTTGGCG
>CAUWEE010000028.1:0-8040 GCA_963557095.1 uncultured Helicobacter sp.
CAAAAAACCCTTCTGGGGCACATACTCCGCCAAGGATAGGGTAGATTTCATAACTTATCATTGAATTTGCCCTTTTGCTGGAATCTCTTTAAGTTTTGTGGGCTTATTTCTTGACATAATGAGCTGTTTTGTTTCCCTAATGCTCTCACTTGAGCCAATCATAAGAAGCTTGCATTCACTAGGAATAATAGTATCTCCTGTTGGCATTGTGATGTATTTGCCATCTTTTTGGGTGATTCCTACAATTGAAACTCGCGTAATGGATCTAAAATTGGCATCTTTGAGTTTTTTAAGCACAAGCCAGCTGTATTTAGGAACAACAACTTCTTCTAAGTCAAGCAAAGTATCTTTTTTGTAAGCAAATTGCTCAAGGAGATTCTCCATATCGGGTCGCACTGCCATTGCACTCACTCTTTGAGCCATGAGATCTGTGGGAGAGACGACAGCATTAGCTCCAAGCTTTTTGAGTCTTTCGATATCTTCTTGAGTGTAAGCACTCGCAATGATGTAGTAGGGTTTGCGTCCGATTTCTTTTTCAAAGAGTCTTGCAGAGGCGATAAGAGCGATATTATCTGCTGGGGTTTTGGAGAAAGCAACGATACCTCTAGCACTTGCAAGATGAGTTTTGAGAATGGCAACATCTGTATGAGGATCGCCAACAATGTAGTAAGGATATTTGTGTTTTTTGGCTTCTTCTTCAAAGTTGGGTTGATTATCAACAACAACAAAAGGAATCTGTGCTTCTCTAAATTTTTTGGAAAGCTCAATTGTGTATTCGTTGTGATAACAAACAACATAATGTCGTCTAAGGCGGACGATTTTTTGAACCATTTTTTTCTCCTTAATGAGTCGAATTAAAGCTCCATTGTTGAGAATACTAACCACAGTTGCTACGCTAAAAGCGATTACTCCTGCTCCTGCAAACATAATAAGTGTAGTGAAAATGATGGCTAGAGGGCCAAATTTATCTTCCTTAAGTGATCCAAATCCCGTGTTAGTGAAAGTATAGGCAGTCTGAAAAAAGGCATCCATAAGAGAATAATCCTCAAGCCAGAGATAGCCTAAAGTCCCAATCAAAAGAAAGATTTGAATAAGGAGGAGAGGGAGTCTAAAATACTTGAGCTGTTGATAGAGTTCTGAATTTAGATTGGCTGTGGCTTTGCTTTTCGCCTCTCTCCAATGAAGTAATTTTTTGATTTTCCTAAACAAAGGCTTGCGCCTCTAAAGCAAGATTTAAGAACGCTTTTTCATTGTTCTCAAAGTTGAGGCTGCAACCTTGATTTTCATTGTGCTTCCATCTTCTAGTCGGATTCTTACACTTCTAAGATTGGGAAGCGATCGTTTTTTGTTTTTGTTGTTCGCGTGGCTAACATTGTTGCCCACCATTGGACCTTTGCCTGTAAAAAAACATTTTCTTGCCATTTTAAACCCTTTATGAAAATATTAAGCTTGTGATTATATAGATTTAATCCTTTTTTGTAGCTCAAACTTTTAGTCTTGAGACAATTTCTTGAGCAATTTTATGAGCGTGATTGAGCCCAATTGCAATGGATCCACCGCTTTTAAGAGCAATATCTCCTGCAAGGAATAAATTAGGGATGCTGCTTTGGCATTTCTCATCTGTTTTTGGAGTTTGGTTCTCATCAAGATCAAGCTTGCATTTTTGTAAAAAATCAAGGGGTGTGGCTCCGCCAATAGCATAGATTACGCGATCAAAGATTTCCTTGCTCCCATCAGCAAACTCAACTCCTACTTTGCCTCCTTCATCGCTCAACCCTACAATATCCACACCTAGCTTTGTCTTGAGTTTTCCATTCTCAATGACTTTTTGTAATTCTGCAGCATTGGCTTCATTGATTCGTGCAAATTCTGTGCGTCTATAGTTAAGTGTCGTATCAGAGCTATTGCACAAGTCATAAGCATATTCCACAGCAGAATTTCCACCCCCGACCACGAGGAGTTTTTCACCCGCTTTGACATTGTTGGCGTTGAAATTAACAAAGGATTTAATTGTAAGAGGAATAGGGTAGCTAGGTTTATTAGGCTGTCCCATTTTGCCAATAGAAATTACGACAAAACGCGCTTGAAATTCCTCCCCCCCACTTGAATAGATTTTAAAGAGATCCCCCTTCTTTTCTATTTTTTCAATATCTGTGTGAGTTTTGATTTCTAAGTCATTGGAGGTGAGTAATTGACTAAAAAGCTCAAGAGTGCTTTCTTTGTTTCCATCGACAAAATTGATGCTGCCTGTGAGCTCAACTTCTTGTCCTTTGTAGTCTTTATCTACTCTTTTGCCATCTTTGTAAAACTTGCGGATTGTCATTGAATGAGATTCGCCTTTTTCGAGCAGGATAATGTTTTTCACGCCCATTTTTTTTGCCTCAACTGCGGTGGCAATTCCTGTTGTTCCTGATCCAATAATTGCTAAATCAAACATTCTTTTTCCTTTTTTCTTCTTTTTGTTTTGCAAGATTAAGTTCATCTTCGCTATCAAATAGTGCCCCCTGCATCATTTTTTGTGCATCATCAAATTGATGATTCTTGATGCCCCAGATAAAAGCTACAAGTCCTAAAAATCCCAAAAATAGCGAGACATAAAGCATAACTCCTAGGATACCCACACTCATCTTATGCTCCTAAAATCCTCAGCGCATATTCTTTGGCGGATTTTAGGGCTTGAGGAATGTTTTGGGAATCCTTGCCCCCAGCTGTCGCAAAATCCTCTCTTCCTCCCCCATTCCCTCTCAAAATTTGGGCAATTTCTTTAACCCAAAGATTGGCTTTGATCGGGGTATTTTTACTTCCTGAGATGAGAGAGATTCTATCATTATTTTGAATGATGAGCAAAATAGCAATTTGAGGATATTGATTTTTGAGTTCATCAACGATTTGTTTTCCTTCTCCTGTAGTTTGAGCAATGAGTAGATGAAACTCTCCAATTTTTTCAATTGGAAAATCTTGTTTTGTGCGAGTCTGCTCTTTGAGTGCCTTTTTAAGCTCTTTGTTTTCTGTTTGGAGCTTGTTGAGAGCAGAGAAGAGATCTTTGGTTTTGAGTTGATTTTCTAAATCTTTGAGCAAGGAAATTTGCTTTTGAGTGTAGGCTAGTCCAGCTTTTCCGCACACTGCTTCAATACGACGCACCCCACTGCTCACACCGCTTTCTTTGAGGATATAAAAGTTCCCAATTTTGCCTGTGTTGTCAATATGCAAGCCTCCACAAAGCTCACAGCCTGCACCCTCAAAGCCCACTACCCGCACTCTCTGTCCATATTTTTCTCCAAAAAGCGCCATTGCACCCTTGTCTTTGGCTTCCTCTAGGCTTAGCTCTTCGATTTGAGAGTGGAGGCATTGCGAGATGAGATCATTAACTCTTTTTTCAATGCTCTCAAGTTCATCTGCGCTTAGGGCTTGAGGATGGCTAAAATCAAATCTTAGGCGATTTTGTTCTACTAAGCTTCCAGCTTGAGTCACGCTATGCCCAAGAATCTCGCGCAAGACAAAGTGCAATAAGTGCGTGGCTGAATGATGCTTGCGGATTTCAAGCTGACGCTCTTTATCAACTTGTGCTTCAAGTTTATTGCCTACCTCCAAAGTAGAGAGAGCTTCAATCTTGCAGAGATCTTTGCCAAAAAAGCTGCGCGTGTCAAGCACGATAGCTACTTTGCCATTTGTTCCCAAAAGCCAGCCACTATCTCCCACAGCTCCCCCTCCTTGTGCATAAAAAGGTGTGCGATCAAGCATAAGCCATCCATTTTGTTTAGAGAGAGAAGCAACTTTTTTGAAATTCTCATCAAAGAGGCACAGGATTGTGCTTTGGGTTTGGAAAACATTGTCTTTTGCAAGATTTGTTTGAGCAAGATTGATGATTTCTCCCAAATCCCCTTCTTTGGTTTCATCACCACTTCCCTTCCATGATGCTCTTGCAAGTTCTTTTTGTTTTTGCATACAAGCTTCAAAGGTTTGCAGATCAACAGAGAGCTTGCTTTCTTTAAGCATATCTAAAGTCAAATCAAGCGGAAAGCCATAGGTATCATAGAGCTTAAAGGCGACTTCTCCACTAAAGATAGAATCTGTCTTTTCTAATTCTTTTTTAAATAAGTTGATTCCTCCATCAAGTGTTTCAAAAAAGCGTTTTTCCTCATTTTTGCATTGCTCAAGAATTAAATCTTGTTTTTCGAGGAGATAAGGATAGACACTTCTCATTTGAGAACAAACGACTTCAATGATTTGATATAAAAATGGTTTTGTAATCCCTAGTAGGTAGCCGTGTCGCACAGCGCGTCTAAGAATCCGACGCAAAACATAACCCCTGCCTTCTTTGTCAAAATGCACACCTTGAGCGAGCAAAAAAGCCACAGATCGAGCGTGATCAGCGATGACACGATAGCTTGCTCCGCTCTCATATTCATAAGCTTTGCCACAGATGGAAGCAACTTTTTCAATGAGAGGCATAAAGATAGAGCTATCAAAATTGCTCCTCTTGCCCTCAAGTAGAGCAACAACCCTTTCTAAGCCCATTCCTGTATCAATGCTAGGTTTTGGTAAGGGTGTGAGAGAGCCATCGCTGTGGCGTTCATATTGCATAAAGACAAGATTCCAAATCTCTAAGAAGCGATCCCCATCCCCGCCAAAATAATCTTCTTTACCTTTGAAGAATTCTTCTCCTTGATCGACAAAGATTTCACTGCAGGGACCACAGGGTCCAGTATCTCCCATTTGCCAAAAATTATCTTTGTCCCCCATTTTTTTGATACGAGAAGGATCAATGTGCTTGCTCCAGATCTCAAATGCCTCTTCATCGCTTTGATGGATTGTGACATAGAGGAGCTTTTTGTCAAATCCCAAAACCTCTGTTACAAATTCCCAAGCATAAGCAATGGCTTCTTTTTTGAAATAATCCCCAAAGCTAAAATTCCCTAGCATTTCAAAAAGTGTGTGATGGCGTGCAGTATAGCCAACATTTTCTAAGTCATTGTGTTTCCCTCCAGCACGAATGCAGAGTTGTGAGCTTGTGGCCCTTGGGGGAGTTGGAGCAGGAATCTTGCCAGTGAAAATATCTTTGAATTGCACCATACCTGCATTGGTGAAAAGTAGCGTAGGATCATCAGGAACTAGGGGCATACTTGAATAGACTTGATGTCCTTTTGAGGCAAAAAACTCCAAAAATTTTGATCGGATATCGATGTTCATTTTAGCTTCCTTAATTTTGGCTTACCTGTGGAGTGGAGTATCGAAATTTTAGCAAAGTTTAAAAAGAGATGAAATGAGAGGATAAAATGCAAAAAGATGGCTTGAACCAAAGTCTTTGGAGTTTGTTGGATAAGATTTTTGTTTTATTTTAAGGATTTTGATGAATTTTTCCAAACATTCTCTCATTGCTTTATCAGCTCTTTGCTTGATACTTTTTTATAACTTTTATTTCTTTGAGCTTATTTATTTTGCTTTGCTTGATGCTCCTTATTTATGGTTAAAACTAGCTTTGATTGGCCTCTTTGCCTTTGCCTTGCTTGGAGGAGCTTTGGAGCTTTTGACATTTTTGGGTAGGGGAGCGTGGATAAGGATTATTATCATTTTAGTTTTTGCAATTTCTGCAAGCTTTTTTTATAGTATCAATGCCTTGCATATCGGTGTAACGCCAGATTTAATCTCAAGCATTGTAGAGGCAAATCCTAGAGAGATCAACGAGACACTTAATCTTTCTTTTATCTTTTCTGTTTTGATTGCTTTTGGATTTCCTGTTTTTGGATTGATTCTTATCCAGATTAAAAAACTTTTATTTTTAAAGGCTATCTTTCATAACATCTTGGCAGTTTTTGTTTATCTTGCAATGATTCTTGTCCTTTGGTTTGGTTTCATTGGCAAAGATTTAACTTTTATTTTTAAGCAAAACCCTAATTTATACTATGTATTCAATCCCATTTCTCCTATCCGCTCAAGTATCCAATACCTTAAGCAACAGAGTCAAAAAGATCTGAGTTATACACAGGTAGCTCTTGATGCAAAGCTTGTTCCTTCCATTAGACCAAAAATCATTGTCTTTGTTTTGGGAGAAAGCGCAAGAGGGGCAAATTTTTCTTTGAATGGTTATGGAAAAGAAACTAATCCTTACACAGCTAGAGAGCATTCTCTGATTAGTTTTAAAAACTTTAGCTCTTGTGGAGTGATTACAGCCATTTCTGTGCCTTGTATGATGACAGACTATACACAGAAGAGCTATGAGCGCAATCTCTCTAAGTTTAGGGATAATCTTTTGGATATCACGCAAAGATTGGGGATTGATACTTTTTATATTGGAAATAATGGCGGTGGTTGTATTGGAGATATTTGCGTGCGCCTTCCTAAGGAAAATGTGAAGTTTTATAATGATGGAAATTTGGATGGCGTGATGCTTGAAGATTTGAATCAAATTCTTGCAAAGGCTAGGGGCAATACCTTTATTGTTTTGCATCAAATGGGAAGTCATGGGCAGAATTATTCTGCGCGTTATCCAAAAGAGTTTAGACGCTTTAAACCAACTTGTGAGGGGGCAGAGATTCAAAACTGCTCTTTGGAGAGCTTGGAGAACTCCTATGATAATAGCCTGCTTTATACAGACTACTTTCTTTATGCAAGTATTCAGAGTTTGCAAAAAATGCAAGAGCATTTTGATGTGGCTCTATGGTATGTCAGTGATCATGGGGAGAGCTTGGGGGAAAATGGGATGTATATGCATGGAGGGCTTCCTTATTTCTTATCACCCAAAACCCAAACCCAAGTCCCTTCTATCATCTGGTTGGGTAGGGGGTTTGAATGGGCATATCAAAGGATGAAGCCAAAGGAATATCAAGAATTGAGCCAAGATTATGTCTTTCATACCTTATTGCGTCTTTGGGGGATTAAGACAGAGGTCTATGAAGCTGGATTGGATCTTACTCACTCATAGATGTGTGGATACTTGCTCTTAAATCGTTTATGAAACCAAAAATAGCTTGATGTGTGCTTGTTGATAATCTCTTGGGTAATGTCAGCTTGCTTTTGTGTGGCTTTTTGAATGTCATCTTGCATATTATCTGTATTTGGGCAAAGAAAAGGTTTGCAAAAGATGACTTTGAAGCGGCTGTAATCAGAGTTGAAATCAATAAACACGGGTAAAACCTCAATCCCAAAACGACGCGAAAGGATGGAGGCTACAGGGGTGTGCGTCACTTCTTTTCCAAAGAAATCTACCCATACACCCTCACTTTCAGAAACATTTTGATCAATAATGATTCCTGCAATTTGTTTGGGTTTGCTGTAAAGCTTGAGGAGTTGTTTGAGTGCGCCTTTTTTATCAATGAGTTTGACGCCATAGGCTTCACGACTTTGGATAATGAGTTGATTGACACAATCAAACTGTGTCAATCGTCCCAAAGAGTAGAGCCCATAGCCCTCTATAAAGCGAGGTAAGGCAGTGCCAATGGCTTCCCAATAGCCAAAATGAGCCGAGATAATCACTACATTTCTTCCCTCTTTGACAGCCTCTGTGAGGTAGTGGAGATTTTCAAAATCAAAATCTCTCAAATGTCTTTCTTTCTTGAGATAAATTGCCCTTAGAGCTTGTAAAAGCACAAAGGCAAAGTTACGATAGCAGCGATGAATGATCGCTTTTTTTTCTTGAAGTGTTTTTTTATCCCCATAAACAAACTCAAGATTGCTCATTGCATCTTTGTAGCGCCTAAGATCAAAGATACGAAAAAGCAGAGCTAGACAATCAACAAAGACCAAAAACAAAGGGTGGGGCAAAATAGCTAAAAATCGAGCAAAGAGGCGGATAAAAGAGGTGAGCAGCTTTGCAAAGCAAGTTTTCATAGAATCTCCAAAAGATGTTTTTTGATTTCAGATGGATTGATCTTGGCGATTGAAAAATCCTTTTTATCGTAATTTGCATAGGGGTTTCCACTTAGGGAGATATTTTTCTCTCCATAGAGTTCAAAGCGTTTAAGGGGAGTGTTGCCATAAAGTGTGATAGAAGGTTTTTTCATCGCCCAAGCAAGGTGAGTGATCCCTGTATCCCCTCCTATG
>CAUWEE010000029.1:0-7907 GCA_963557095.1 uncultured Helicobacter sp.
TCAGCGCAAAATTGACATTATTCTCCAGCCATCAATTCAATCAATTGATCAGAATAAGATTATTTCATCATATATGGTTCCAATCTTAATGCAAGATAAAGAGCTCTCTGCTTCAAAAATTTCTGCTTCTATTCTAAATGGCTATGCGCAACTTGCAGATGAAATTGCCTCACACTATGGTAAAACATTGGAAAATAATCTCATCGTAGATAAAAGCGGAATTCAAGATTATGTGCATTACCTTATTTATGTGATGCTTGGCTTGACTTTTGCTTTGATTGGAATCCTTTATCTTACAAGGAAGAAATGATGAATACAAAAGCTCCTCTGCTCCTTTTTGGTTTTTTAGGCGTAATGGTGTTTTGCATTATTGCAAGTGTGATGCTCGCAATTAAAAACCCAGTCAAAGAAGATGATTCTTATTTTTCATCTAAAAGACAGATTGATGAAGAGATTAATCTCATTCTTAAGGAGCAAAAAGAGTTTTCTAAGTTAGGGAATTTTTACTTGGGTTGCGATCATTTTCCAAGATTGATTAAACAAAATGAACTTAGATTTCCTTATCTACAAAAGCGCGATGATGTTCTGAAATTAAAATCCTCAAAACAACAACATCTTTTTCTTGCTTTTGAGGGACGAAAACCAAATGATCTTTCAATTTCCTTGTATCTTGAAAAAATTAATTCTTTTGATCCCAAAATAAGTTTGGGAAAAATTGATATTGGCATCCCAAAATCTCTGCCAAAGCTTAATGCTGGACGCTATAAGGCAATCTTTGAGGTTACATATTTAAGGGAAGGAGAGAGGCGAAGGATCTTTTTTGAAAAAGAATTGTTTGCTCTCTAGTGGCTTTGTTTTGCTTGAGGCACTCTTTTGCCTTTTTCTTGCAGGTTTTGCCTTAAGTCTTTTTGCTTTTTATCTTTCTTTGCCTAAGACTAAGCTAGAAGATAGAATTTCTATCTATCCTCAAAATCAGGGAGTCTTTGTGCAAAAGCGAATCTTTGAAACTGCCAATTTGCTCTTTGAAACCAATGAAATGCAATTGCAGGAGGGAGGGCAGCTGTATCGATCCTTTGAAGTCCTCCAATGAGAAGAGCTTTTGGGGTATTAGAAAGCATTCTTGCTCTGAGTTTATTTTCTTTGGTAATTTTGCTGTGTTCTCAAACCTTGCTTCAAGTTCAAAAAGATCTTAAGTTTTATAGGGATGATGCCTATGCTAGACAAATTCTTTCCAATGCGAGTTCTTATATTCAAAAAAAGCTCGCTTATGGCTTTGTCACTTCTGTTCAAGCAGCACAGATTGAGCTCTATGAGATAAGCCATGAATTTTTTCTAGATTCCTATCACCCACAGCTTGAAAAATGCGGTGAGAATAAAATCTTGTGGAATCAAAACCCAAAATTTTTGGCCAATTTTTCTCCAATGCTTGAAATGATCGCTGTTCTTGAGAGGCAGGGAGACTTTTTGTTGCTTGAGAAGGGATTGAAGTGCGGCGCTGTGATTCCTGTGAGCAAAAAGATAAGGATAAGCTTGCAGGGGAATGGGGATTTATCTGTTAATGGAGAAATTCTTGCTCAAAGCATTAGGCTTTTTGAATTCCAAGTTAGGGAAAAATTCTATTTTCTAAAAATTTGCTCTAAGCTTTGTGAAACTGCAATTTTCCCCAAAAGTGAAATATTTTATGCATTTTAGATCCTCTATTCTCCCACGAATTTTCTATCTCTCAAAAAGGTATTCCAAAGGCTTTTATTCTTTTTATGTATTTGTATTGTTGCTCTTCATTGGTTTAGCCATTGGGCAATATTTTTCTCTTGGTGGAAGAGAGCAGAGCAGTAAAGTCAAAAGACATATTGAAATTCAAATGAAAATTTATGCCTCTAATCTTTTGGATCTAGGAAAAAGCTGTGTAAGGAGATATCCCATTTCTTCTTGCAAAAGGCTTCATTTTGATTTTGATGGATATCAAGGAGAGTTTTTTATGAGCTCTTGTGAGAAACAAATATGCATTATTGATTTGGCATTAGAGACTATTTCTCCGCTGGATTCCAGTCTCATTCGTTATACACAAAGAGCAATTTGGGATCTAAATAATCTTAAAAATAGAATTCAAAATGCAGATTGAAATTCTGTGCAAAAGCTGGAAGTAAGTGTTAAGATTTTATAGTCTAGATTGCGTCAAAGGAGAAGACATGGAAAATGCAACAAATCAGAATACTAAAGAGAGTGGTGGAGGTTATTGGACTTCTTTGCTTGGCTTTTTGAGCGTTTTGATTTTGCTTGGAACTTTGGGTGGTGCGGCTTATTATTATTTTGTTTTAAAAAAGGATCTAAAAGCAAGTGAAGTTGAGGCATCAGCTTATGGAGCAAAGGAGGTTCAAAACCTTATGAATCAAATCAAGGATAAGAATGAGCAGATCAAAATTCTTAGCCAAGAAAACGCACTTTTAAAACAAAAGGCTAAAGGGGTGCTTGAGCGATTGCATTATGTGATTAAACCCAAGCCCCAAATGATTGTTGAGTGTTACTCTGCAAAGTTGGGGCAGTGGAAAATGCCTTTAAATTGTCAGCAGATGGGCTATAAAAATCTTTCTGCACTTTTGAATAGTGAAAAGAAGGTTGTTGCTCTTGAAGTGATTGGAATTGTCGATGAGAAGCAATATGCTGGGCGAAGTCCTGAGCTTAAACAAGAGGGTTTGGCTTCCTTTAGAGCTAAAGAGGTGATTAGACAAATGAATCCACTTTTCCCAAATGTTGTGTTTTTTACAGGGCCTAGTCAGCAGAAAAATCAAAAGAGAGGATTTGCTATTCGAGCTTATTATGTCCAATAGCAAGGAGAATAGTGAAAAATTTTGGAATTTTTTTAAGACCAAATGTTGAGGGGATGGATGAGATAGTGCATAGGCTTAGTGAGTTTGCCAAAGCCCACTCTCTCCATCTTTTCTTTGAAAAAGACAATGCCTATGCGATCAGAGGTATTGATTTTGAAGAGATGGAGAAATGCTGTGATATGCTCATCTCTTTTGGGGGAGATGGCACATTGATTTGGGCGCTTCATCAAATTTCTTCCTTGCCAATTTTGGGGGTTAATGCAGGAAATCTTGGTTTTTTGACAGGGCTGCGTTTGGGGGATTTTTTTGACTTTTTTCCACTTTTACTTCGGGGAGAGTTTGAGATTTTGCCTCATTCTATGCTTTCGGTTTTTTTGGATGGACAAAGAATAGGAAGGATCTTAAATGAAGTTTTGATTTCCAAGAAGACTTTTCCTGCAATGATTGAGATTGAAGCAAAAATCAATCAAAAGATGTTTAATCATTATCGTTGTGATGGTTTGATTATTGCCACGCCTACAGGTTCAACTGCTTATAATATTTCAGCTGGAGGGAGTGTTGTGTATCCATATTGCAAAAATATTCTCCTCACTCCTTTAGCTCCCCACTCACTCACCCAAAGACCGATGATTTTGGGATCAGATGTGCATTTGGAGTTTGAGGTGATGCAGGAGGCACAAATTATTATTGATGGGCAAGAAGTCTTTGACTTCTCTCCCAAGTCAAGTTTGAGGGTTTGTGATGATGGGGAGAGTGCAAGGCTTATCTATCCAAAAGAGAGGGATTATTTTATGGTTTTAAGAGAGAAATTTTCTTGGGGGGATTGAGTTAATGCGGATTAAGCAGATTGTCATTAAGGATTCGCCCTCATTTAAGAATCTCACGCTTGAGTTTTCAAATAAGCTTAATGTAATTAGTGGTGCAAGTGGGGCAGGAAAATCTGTATTCTTTGCCTCCCTTTTGGCACTTTTTGGGCTTAGGGATTGCAATGCAAATGTGATTGAGGGGATTTTGGAGGGGGAGGTGGAATTGGAAGAATATTTAGAAGAAGATGAGTTAAGTATCCAGATCCTTAAAAAGGATAAAACACGCTATTTTATCAATCATCAAAGCAGCTCAAAAAAGCGTTTGGGAGAAATATTTTCTCCCCACATTAAAGCTCTTAGCCATAAAAATTCAAATGAGCTTCAGAGTGATTTTTTGCTCAAAATTTTAGATGAAATCATTGGAGATGTGAAGCACACTCAAGCCTTAAAGCAATATAGTCAGAGTTTTTGTGAGCTTGAAAATATGCAAGCTGAATTTCAAAAAATCCAAGCAGAAGAGAAAAATCTAAGTGAGCTTAGAGAGTTTGCCTTATTTGAGATTGAGAAAATCTCAAGCCTTAATCCAAAAGAGGGGGAGTATGAAGAGCTTTTGGAAGTAAAAAAAATGCTTTCCAAAAAAGAGAAAATTCAATCTCTTGGTGTGGAGGCTTTGGGAATCTTGGAGCAGATGGGGAGGGTTGGGGTATTTTTGGAGATGATGGAAAAAAAGATTGAGGGCTATGATGAGTTGCTGCTTGAAGTGGAGGCTTGTGTTCGTGGGGAGATGGAGCGACTTGAGCATTTAGCAGAGATTAGTCCTGAAGAGATTTTGGATCGGCTCTCTAAACTTTCTTCTTTGATTTCTCGCTATGGAAGTATTGGTGAAGCGCTAGCTTATCTTAAGCAGCAGGAGTGCAAGCTTGAGGGATTTGATCAGATTGGAGAGAGAAAAAAAGAGCTTGAAAAAAAGATTGAGCAAAGCAAACTCGAGCTTACAGGCTTGGCTAATGAGATAAGTCAAAGGCGTCAAGACTCCCTTTCAATCTTGCAAGAAAAAATCGCCTCTTTTGCTTCACTGCTTTTGCTTAATGGCGTAAATCTCACCCTGCACAATGTGCCAATGCAAAAAAATGGTAGCGATGAGTTGGAAATCAGCCTTAAGGATTCTAAGATCTCCACCCTTAGTTCTGGGGAATACAATCGTCTAAGACTTTCGGTTTTGGCAGCGGAGCAGAGAAGCGATTCTGGTGTTTTGTTGCTTGATGAAATTGATGCAAATTTGAGTGGAGAGGAGAGTGAGGGTGTGGCAAAAGTGCTCCAATCTCTCTCTACTTCTTATCAAATCTTTGCTATTTCTCATCAGCCTCATTTACCCTCTTTGGCAGATTCGCATTTTTTAGTGCAAAAACAGGAGGAAGGGAGCGTGATGAGTGAGCTTGATGAGGAGGGCAGGGTGCGAGAGATTGCAAGAATGATTAGCGGATCAAATCTAAGCCAAGAGGCCATAGATTTTGCACGCAAAAAACTTCAGAAACCCTAAGCGTTCAAATGACAAAACTTGCTTTTTTGAATTCCCTTTCTTCTCTTTTTGGTTCCTATGAGATAATTTTTTCTTTGAGGCGCATTGATGATAATCTTTTCCGCCTTACTCTAGAAAGGATTTGGGGCAATTCTTACAAGGCACCCTTTGATTTGGCATTAAGTAAATATTGCTCTAGAGCCAAACTGCTCTCTTGCACTCTTGATGGGCACAATCAGATTCTTATCTTTGAATTTTTGTATCTTGCCGCCTATAAAAAAGAGCGTTATTTTTTGCATTTTGAGCTCACAGGAAAGCATACAAATGTGATTTTGGTAGATGAGGGGCAAAAAGTCATCGAGGCTTTGCGCCATCTTGGTGAAAATAAAAGTATGCGAGTGATTAAACCCCAAAAGCTCTTCACTCCGCTCCCACAACCCCAAAGGCAATATTCTCTCACCCCACTTCTTCATCCATCTGAAGTCAAGGCAATACTTTTGCAAAACTACAAGGATCGCCAAAGCATTCAAATTGCTCAAAAGAAAGCCACTCTTATTGCAAATAAGCAAAAGAAAATCAAAGATTTGCACTCAAAGCTCCAAGCCTTACCGCAATCTTCTTGTTTAAGTCAAGAGGTTGATAAATATGCTTTGTGGGGAGAGCTTATTTTTGCCTCCAAGCTCCCAGCTTATTTTCTTAATCCTTTCGTCCTCAAAGATTATGAGGGCTGTGATGTGGAGATCCTCTTGCCTCCAAAGATCCGCTCTTATTCTCAAGCAGGAAATTTTTGCTTTGCTCAAAGCAAAAAATATAGGCAAAAGCTTGAAAACCTCAAGATTCAAAGTCACTATCTATGCTCTAAGATTGATTTTTTGCAAAAAGAGATTATCTATATCGAAGGCATTACGAGTGAGCGGGAGCTACAAATTTTTCTTCCTCAAAAACAAGGCAAAAAAAATAAGAGCCAAAAACATTATGAAAGTTTTTTTATCGATGGAATCAAAGTTTCAATCGGGAAAAATGAACGAGAAAATCAGAGACTCTTAGAAGATGCTAGGGCTGATGATCTTTGGTTGCATATTCAGGGTATTCCCTCATCACATATGATTATTCATTGTGGGAAGGCAAAGTTACGAGAGGAGATATTGCAAGAGAGCGCGAAAATTTTGCTAGGAATGAGTGGCATTTGTGATAAAAATGTTTTGGTCGATTATACACAACGACGCTATGTCAAGATTGTTGAGGGGGCAAATGTTGTTTATGTCAAACAAAAAACCTTGAGATTTTAAGGAGGACATTATGGCAGTTTCATCCATTGGAAATCTTACTTTTATCAATCAAAACGCTCAAGTGGGAGCAAATGCTCAGGTCAATATGCAGCATCGCGGAGAGATTGCAAATCTCGCTCAAATGCAGGATTTCAAACAAAAGCTTGATGAAGTTCAAGAGGTGCGACGCTTAGAAGAAAATGAGGCAATCAATCCTGATAGAGATTCGCAAAGGCAACGATCAGAAGATGAGCAAAGACAAAGAGAGCACTCGCAAGAGAAAAAAGAATTTAAACCAAGAAATGATCATCTCTTGGATATTAGAGCTTAAAGGAAAGAAATGGCAGATTCTAAAATAATGATGAACATCAAAGGGATTTTTGGAAGTTTCATTCCTCGTTTTTTCTTTCAGAGAAAATTGGATTCTATTTTTCAAGAGATTTTGAGCTTAGATTCACGGGATCTTGAAGCAGTGAGAAAGAGAGTGAATTACTACAATAAAATCTCATCTGTCTTTGAAGAAATTTTAAAAACCTGCAAAGATGTAGAGATATTGGGAAAGCTACCTTTCAAAAAAACATCGCTAGCTTATGATGGATATGCAATCAGTAAATATTTTTCAGATGATTTAATGTGGATTAAGCGTTATGGAGATATTAATTATTTTTTACCTGAGCCTGCAGTTTGCAAGGATCGTCCAATTGGAAATAAATGGGAAGACAATCAAAACAATGTCCTTTTGAAGTTGGATAAAAATCGGCATTTTATTTTTTTAAAAGATACTCAAAAATTCAAAGACAAAAAGAACCGCATAATCTTTCGTGGGGCTTGTTATCAGGAGCTTAGAAAGCGTTTTATGGATAGGCATTTTTTAACAAAAAATTGCGATGCAGGAGATACGGCAAGAAACGCAGATAAATGGAAAAAAGCTCCAGTAAATAAAACAATCCAAATTGAGAACAAATATATTCTTTCTCTAGAGGGGAATACTTTTGCGAGCAATTTGATTTGGGCAATGAGTTCTAATTCCTTGGTGATTGCTCCAAAGATGAAAAATGAAACTTGGCTTATGGAAGGCACTTTGAGACCTAATGAGCATTTTGCTCTTCTTAACGATGACTTTGAAAATTTGGAAGAGCTTATTGAGTATTACAATTCGCACCCCAATCAAGCGCAAGAGATTATCGATAATGCCCATTCTTATCTTGCGGATTTTCAGGATGAGAGGAAAGAATTTTTGATTGCCATTTTGGTTCTAGCAAAGTATCTTTTCTTTTCCAATCAGGTGGATTTGCCTAAAGAGATTGTTGAGATCTTTTCTTGAATATTTTGTGTCCAGTGATCACCATAAAATGCTCATCTAGTCAGGCTTTTCTTTCTAAGAACTTAACAGTCAATCTAAGACTTTGCTCAATAGCTTCAGATGGAGAGAGTTTGTCAAGCAGGACATAGTGCATTTGCCCCCCCCCCCACGCAATACTATCTT
>CAUWEE010000030.1:0-7731 GCA_963557095.1 uncultured Helicobacter sp.
CTCCATCTCCTCACTCACCCTCTGAAAAACCTCTTCAATGCGTGAAGGATGAATCCTTCCATCCAAAATAAGTTCTTCCAAAACCTTTGTTGCAATTGCCCTACGATAAAGATTAAAACTGCTTAAAACAATATTTGATGGAGTTTCATCAATAATGACATCCACTCCAGTAATCATTTCAAATGCCTTGATATTGCGCCCATCTTTTCCAATGACTCTCCCCTTAAGCGCATCGTTGGGCAAACTAATAACATTAACAAGTCTTTCTTGCGCAAATTCCCCAGCATAACGAGTGGTGGCTTGAGCAATGATATAAGAAGCCCTCTTTCTTGCCTCATTTCTTGCCTCATTCTCATATTGGCGAATCATCTTCCCCTTATAGCTCATCAATTCTTCATCAATCAATCGATAAAGCTCTTTTCTCACTGTCTCTTCACTCATTTCTAGATATTGGCATAGGGTTGCTTTGAGCTCATCTCTAGCCTCCAAATATTGCTTTTGAAATTGAAGCTGATAGCCCTTTTGCTGTTCCAAATCCTTTAAGATCTCTATGTTTTCTTTTTTCTGATTTTCAAGTTCAGTCTTAAGATCTTGATACTCTTTTTCCTTTATTTTTAATTCTTGCAACTTTTGCTTATATTGTAGTTCCCACTCTTTTTGCTCGATCTCTGAATGAGTATAGGTATCAATCTTTGAAAATTTTTTAAAAACAAGAAATAATCCGACAATGACAATAAGCATTAAAACAATAAGGCTTGCTCCTAAAAACTCCATTCCATCTCCTACTTTTTTTTATATTCTTCAAAACAACTTTGTGCGTCAATATCATATTTGCTTGGACATCATAACTTTTCGTAATTTTTTGCCTTGAGAAAACAAGGCTTCTGCTCAAAAAAATTATATAAGGTTTAGATAGGTTTTTTTCAAAAAAGCGATCATAATAGCCCTTTCCAAAGCCGATTCTTCTTAGCTCACAATCAAAGCCCAAAATGGGTATAAGTGCCAAATCTAGCCTAGGAGGATAGGAACAAGAAGAACTAGAATCAGAGATTCTAAAAGCTCCTTGAGAGAGAGGCAATCGCAAGAGAACGATCTGCATCTCATCATCTTGAATTCGTGGCACAAAAACATTTAATCCCCTTCTTTTGAGCTTAAAAATCAAGGGGAAAACATCGACTTCGTGCTCAAGAGGACAAAAAAGCAAAATATTTTTGAAGTTTTTTTCTCTGATCCATCGATCCAAAAAATTTAAAATTTGCTTATCTCCATATTTTCTACATAGCTTCTTTTTATCAAAAAGATTTTTTGCAATATCGCGTATTTTTTGCTTCAAATTCTTCTCCAACTTTCTATAATCACAGAATGAAAATCTTATCCATCTGCATTCTTTTCTTCTTTGTTGCTTGCAAACAAGGAAATCTATCTAAAAAAAATTACCCCGAATACAAACTCACAAGCATTTCAGGCAAAACCCTTGAAATCACCAAAATCAAAAATCGCCTTGATATCCCCTCTCAAACTCTCCCTATGCTTTTTGTTTTCATCCGCCCCTCATGTATTCCTTGTTTTCAGGGTATTGAGCATCTCAAACGCATTGCTGATGAATACAGGGGCAAAATAAGCTTCATCCCTGTCCTTATCACTGATGAGAGCAACCCAAATGAATATCTCAATGAAGCCCTCATCATCAACAAAAATTACAAACTTGACTTTGATTTTTATTTCTCTGCTGATGAGAAAAATTTCTTAGAAAATTTTGATCGTCAAACGGATACAAATTTCATCATCCTCTATGATTCAAAGCTTAGACTTGTCCAAGAATACGAGGGCTTAGTCCCTGAAGAAATGCTAGAGTTTGACATCAATCGCGTCTTAAATCAAATGGAGAAGAGAAATGATTCAAAGCCTAAAATCAATCCTTAAAAAAACAACAAGCGGGATCACGCAAGCCTTAGGAGTTCAAAAAACTCTAGTTTCCAAAGATGATCTAGAAGAAGCCCTCATCAATGCCGACATTTCCTATGATTTGATTGAGCTAATGCTTGAAAATCTCCCCAATGAGATCAGCAAAAATGAGCTTGAAGTGGCTTTGTGGCGCTTCTTCCGCTCTGAAAGTTTCTATGACAAGCTTAGCTACCAAACCCCCTCTTCCACTCCTAGTGTGACACTCATCATCGGCGTCAATGGCGCTGGCAAAACCACAAGCATTGCCAAGCTTGCCAACAAAGCCAAAAAAGAAGGAAAAAAGGTCTTGCTTGGAGCAGGAGATACTTTTAGGGCTGCAGCGATTGAGCAGCTCAAGCTTTGGGGGGAGAGGCTAGGTGTGGAAGTCATCCACTCCCAAATTGGACATGATCCAAGCTCGATTGCCTTTGATACTATCAAGGCTGGGCTTGCAAGAGGAGCGGATGAAATCATCATCGATACAGCAGGCAGACTTCACAATCAAAGCAATCTCAAAAACGAATTGATCAAAATCGCCAAAGTCTGCTCCAAAGCTCTTGAAGACAAGCCCCTCCAAAAACTCCTCATCCTTGATGGCACACAAGGAAGTTCTGCAATCGCTCAAGCCAAGATTTTCAATGAGATTTTAGATGTGGATGGAATCATTGTCACCAAACTTGATAGCACAAGCAAGGGAGGGGCGATTTTGAGTATGATTTATGAGCTTAAGCTCCCTATTGCCTACATCGGTGTAGGAGAGAGAGAGGATGACTTACTTCCCTTTGATGAGGAAGAATATATCCACTCCATTCTTGAGGCGATTTTTGGCTAAGAAGCAAACTCTTTTTGAGTGTCAGCATTGCGGATTTCAAAGCCCAAAATGGCTAGGCAAATGCCCCAACTGCCAAGAGTGGGAAAGCCTTGTTGAGCTCAAAAAAGAGCAGATCGCCTATCTCTCCTCCCAATCCAGCCCACAAAGCCCCAAAGCCATCCCTATCACAGAAGTAGAGAGAGAAGAGTTTTCGCGCTTTAGTTCGGGGGAGAGTGAGCTAGATCTAGTGCTGGGTGGGGGGATCGTAGAGGGGGGCTTGTATCTCATCGGAGGCAGTCCAGGGGTGGGCAAATCCACCCTCTTGCTTAAAGTCGCGGCAAATCTTGCCAAAATGGGCAAAAAAGTCCTCTATGTCAGCGGTGAAGAGAGTGCGGGGCAGATCAAGATGAGAGCAGAGAGACTAGGATGCATCCATCCAAACCTGCATCTCCTTAATGAAATCAAACTTGAAAACATCAGCCAAGAGGCCAAAAATTATGAGGTCTGCATCATTGATTCCATCCAAACCCTCTATTCAGAATCCATCAGCTCTGCGCCTGGTTCAGTCTCACAAGTGCGAGAAAGCACCTTTGCCCTACTTCGGATCGCCAAAGATTACAATATCGCCATTTTCATCATCGGACACATTACCAAAGAGGGCTCAATCGCTGGTCCTAGGGTGCTAGAACATATGGTCGATAGCGTGCTTTATTTTGAGGGTGATCCTAGTCGAGAGATCCGCTTCCTAAGGGGATTCAAAAACCGCTTTGGCACGACAAGTGAGGTAGGAATCTTTGAGATGAAAAAAAGCGGGCTTGTGAGTGCTAAGGAGATCTCTAAGCTCTTTTTTCAAAACAAGAAACAGATGGCAGGCTCTGCAATCGCTGTCGTGCTTGAAGGCTCAAGGGCACTTGTGCTTGAGGTGCAAGCATTGGTAAGTGAGAGTTCCTTTGGTATGCCCAAACGCCTAGCCACAGGCTTTGATCTCAATCGCCTCAATATGCTCCTAGCCCTTCTAGAAAAAAAGCTTGATATCCCCCTCAATCGCTATGATGTCTTCATCAACATTTCTGGGGGGATTCGCATCAATGAGACAGGGGCGGATCTCGCTCTCATCGCAAGCATCATCTCAAGCTTTAGAAATCGCCCTCTTAGTCCAACGACGGCTTTTATTGGAGAAGTAACACTTATTGGTGATATCAGGGAGGCAGGGAATCTTGACGCACGACTAAAAGAGCTTAGCAGCTATGGCTTCAGCAAGGCCATCGTCGCTCAAAAACCTAGCAATGAAACAAGCATCAAATGCTATGAAGTGCAGGAGGTGACAAAGCTTTTGGATTGGATGTAGGGGGAAAATCCCAGCTAAATTACCTTGAAATAAGGCATTTTGACAATTTCACACAAAATATATGTAGATAGAGATGATACTTTACTCATCTCCCTTCCATCAAATGAATTTTGTCATACCACATATCAAACATCTTGCGCGTAATACGCTCTTTGAATTCTTTGTTGTCATTGAATTGCTGAAAAAGCAAGAAGTGTGTGTCAAGAATAGTTTGCATACTTTCAGCCAATACATTTTCAAACTCAATTTGAGTGTTTTGCTTATCAGAGTTTTGAGCGGTTTTGAGGAGTCGTTCATTGCCCTCCACTTGCTCTTGGACATAGGCAAGCCCTTTGACTAGCTTGTCATCCTCACCCCATTGTATATCTCCATACTTATCATTAAACTCCCTGATGATTTCCATAAGCTCCTCAAGCTCTGCTTCTGGCATTTTGCTTGTGCCATCAGCTTGGGAGGGCTTAAGCTCCCCTACCCCCTCTAGCGTGATATCCAAAGTCTTATCTAGCTGAACGCGATAACTCTCAAAATCCACATTATCCAATATCCCCTTTGCCAAATCCTCTGCCCGTGGAGGCATAAGCTTGGCAATGAGTTTTTTGAGCAAGATATAGGTTTTCTCAAGCTCGATGTCTTCAAAGGGCAAGATTTGAGCAAGAAATGAATAATCTTTGAGATAGGTTCTAGCTTTGTTATAAAACTCAAGCTTAGTATCATCACTCCCTAGAGCATCATATCGTGCTACCATCACATCAAGCTTAGCGTGGATGATGTTTTCCCTCTCTCTTCTTAGAATCCTCTCTGCAAACTCATCGACTTCCTCTTGGAAGAAAATCTCATATTCATATAGATTGCTTTTGAGGTCAAAGATTTTGTTGATATCTGTGGGTTCTCCTAGGAATGTTTGCTCATAGAATGTGCTAAAAGATTCTCCAATCTCCTCGTGAGTGTTTGCAAAGTCAAGCACACAAGTATCTTCTTTGTTCTTGCAAGTGCGGTTTAGCCTTGAGAGGGTTTGCACTGCACTCACCCCGCTTAGTTTCTTATCCACATACATTGTATGTAAGAGGGGTTGATCAAAACCTGTTTGATACTTCTCCGCCACGATGAGGAATCGATATTCATCTTTGCCAAACTCTTCTTTTAATCTTACTTCGCTAATCCCATTTAGCCCACTCTCGCTATAGCTCTCCCCATCTAGCACAACTTCTCCAGAGAATGCCACCAAAGCACGATAAGAGGGAAACTTATGCTTAAGATATTCCCTAAAAGCAAAGAAATACTTCACAGCGTTTTCTCTAGAGCTTGTAACTACCATTGCCTTGGCTTTGCCACCGATTTTTTTATGGATATTGGCATAGAAGTGATCGATCATTATCTCTGCCTTTTTGGCGATCGCGTTTGCATCACCCTCTACATAGCGTTTGATTTTGGCATTGGCTTTTTTCTTGTCAAACATCGGATTGTTTTGAGCACTTGAAGCGACTTTATAGTAGCTTTTGTAGCTTGTATAACCCCTTAACACATCGTGGATGAAGCCCTCTTCTATGGCTTGTTTCATCGAATAGAGATGGAAAGGGATAAACTTCTCCACCCCATCTATCTCACAAGACAAACCAAACATCTCCAAAGTCTTAGGCTTGGGAGTAGCAGTGAAAGCAAAATAAGAAGCATTGGGCTGGAGCTTTTTGCTCTTGATGATCTCAATGAGCTCATCCTCTGTGCTCTCTTCCTTATCTCTGATGACTTCACCTAGCTTTTGAGCGGATGTGCCACTCTGGCTAGAGTGAGCTTCATCGATGATGATTGCAAAGCTCTTGCCTCTCACCTGTGTAATCTCATCAAGAATATAAGGGAATTTCTGAATGGTGGAGATGATGATTTTTTTGCCCTCTTCTAAGGCATTTTTGAGTTGGCGACTTCCATCAGTGATCGCCTCTACGATGCCTTTGGTATGGGAGAATCTCTTGATGTTCTCTTGGATTTGAGCATCTAGCACTTTTCTATCTGTCACCACAATCACACTATCAAAAACAAGCTCTAGCTCTCCATCCTTCCTCACTCGATGCAATCCCACAAGAGCGTGAGAGAGCCAAGAGATTGAGTTACTTTTGCCACTTCCTGCACTATGCTGGATAAGATAGCGCCCACCTACACCCCTCTCTCTAACATCTTCAAGAAGCTTCTCTACCACATCAAACTGATGGTATCTTGGGAAGATGATTTTGCCATTCACACACTGCACAAACTCTAGCACTAAGGAAATCAAAGTATCTTTAGAGAAGATCCTCCCCCATAGATAGGCTGTTTTTACCCCTTCACTTGGGGGATTGCCCGCTCCGCTTTTGCATCCTATAGCTCCACTGCCATTGTTTAGCCCGCGATTGAATGGAAGAAAAAAGGTTTTTTCTCTCTCAAGCTTGGTGCTCATATACACCAAATCGCTATCAAGTGCAAAATGCACAATACAGCGATCAAAGAGAGGGTCAAGCCTTGGATCTCTGTCTTTTTTATACTGCTCTATGGCGTGATAGACATTTTGTCCTGTGAAGGGGTTTTTGAGCTCTAGGGTAATGAGGGGGATTCCATTAAGGAAGAGCACCATATCCAAAGAGTTGGCATTCCTTGAGCTGTAATGGAGCTGACGGATGAGAGAGAGGGTGTTGCAAGAGTAGTTTTCTAGGGCGGTGGGATTGGCATCTGTGGAGGGCTTGGGATAGGCAAGAGCGAATCTCACTCCACTGACTTCTACATAAGATTGGAGGGCTTTGAGGATGCCTTTGTCTCTAATCGTGGAGGCGATGCGTTTGAGCAAGGCTTCTTTGCAGTCCTTGATCCCACGCCTTGAAAGCTCATCAAGTGCTTTGCTCTGAGTGGAGAGGATGAAGCTATAAAGAAGCTCACTATCCAAGCAAAGGGCTTTGTCATAGTCTCTATCCTCTCGCTTGATGTAGGAGTGGCAGAGCAAATACTCCTCAATAAAGGCTTCTAGATCTTTTTCTTTGTAGTGGGTCATTTTTAATCCTCATCTTGAATGTATTGTATGAATTCTTGGTATTGTAGGTTATCTTTAACTATCCAACGCTTAAAAGCTGTAAAAGGGGTTCTATTAGATAGCCCTTCAATAATGCTTTGAAGAAGCTCATTTTTTCTCTGTTGCTTCTCAGTAAGACGATATCTTCGAATAAAATCCTCAAACTTTGCAATCGCGTTATAGATCTTTTCCCTCAAATCTGCACTTTTAATTTTGGCACTCCCGCTCTTTCCATTGTGAATTCGTTTTAGCAATTTAAGAGTGTTTGTTATTTTCTCATCTCCTTGATTTGCCGTGCTAATAACAATCTTGCTTCCATTATTTGTGTTTTCATCAAGCACAATCCTGAAGCATATTTTTTCATCTATTTTTTCATCGACAAATGTTGGATTTAAAATTGGCTCTACATTCCCCTTGTGCTTATTGCAATCCGAACAAGCTAGCATCAAATTTCCCCAACTATTTTTCCTTATCTCATTTTCTTTTTGACTGCCCTTTGGTTTTTTTGGCAAAAAATGCTCTATTTCAAAATATCTAGAATCAACTTTGTCTTCGCACAAGTAGCATTTTTCAAAGAAATCTTTCTTTAAGCTTTCG
>CAUWEE010000031.1:0-7703 GCA_963557095.1 uncultured Helicobacter sp.
CCCAAGTTCAACATGCCCTCCCAAAGTTGCATTATTTGCCAAGATACAGTGATTGCCAATTTTGCAATCATGAGCAACATGTACATATGCCATCAAGAGATTCCCATTCCCAATCATTGTTTTCCCCCCTCCACCCTCTGTACCAGGATTGAGCGTTGTAAATTCTCGGATTAAATTATCATCCCCAATCACAAGTTCTGTTTTCTCTCCAGAATACTTCAAGTCTTGTGGAGGAACGCCAACTGCTGCACCTGTAAAGACCTTATTATTCTTACCTAGTTTTGTATATCCTAGGATCGTGGCATTATTTGCAATTGTGCTTCTAGCACCAATCTCAACATTAGGTCCGATTACACAAAAATGTCCAATTTCCACATTCTCGCCTATCACTGCCCCCTCTTCAATAATTGCTGTTTTTGCAATTTTCGCACTTGGATGAATTCCCATATTTCTACTCCTCTACATCTGCAACCATTGCCTTAAGCTCAGCCTCTGCAACGAGCTTGCCATCCACAAAAGCATAAGCCTGCAATTGCCACACATTTCCTTTTTGCTTAAGCACTTCCACCTCATATTCCAAGCGATCTCCAGGAACAACAGGTATTCTAAACTTCACTCGATCAATCGTCATAAAATAAACAATCTTTTTTTCAGCCAATGTAAAATCTTCGCCAAACATGCTAACAAAAGCAAGGATTCCTCCGGCTTGCGCCATTCCCTCTACAATCATTACACCAGGGTAAATAGGTTTCTTAGGAAAATGTCCAAGGAAGATTTCCTCATTGATTGAAACATTTTTATAGGCTTTGATTTTTTGGTTGAGTTCAATTGCAATAACACGATCAACAAGCAATATCGGATAGCGATGAGGCAAAATCTTCTTGATAATATTGACATCCATCATAAAACAACCTTGATTTTTAGTAGTGAAACCGCCTATTTTACCAAAAACTCTCAAAACTCTATAAGCTCAAAAACTTTTTCTTCCTGGAAAAAACTCTCAATATGCAACCTCAAATCTTCAACAATCTCCTCTTGTATGATAACAATTGGACACAAACTTTGATCTTCTGTCAAAACCCGCCTCAAATAAAGCTCTTGCGCATAAGAAAGTGGGTTTTTAAACATATCTTGAATCGTCTGATACTGTGTCTGCATGATTTCATTTAAACCCGCAAGAGTAAGAAACAAGCTTTCATCTTTCTTGCTATAACCCAAACTCCCTTTCTTTAAAACCCCTTTTAATGCTTGAGGAATCCCCCAAAACAAAGAACCCATACGAAGATTTTTTTTGGCCTTTGAATGGGCAAGAATATGGCACCAAACCACCTCCTTAAAGTGCTCCAGTTTGGCATTAAGACATCTCCAAACGATTTGGTTTTGCTGAGTTAAAAGATAAGGTTTTCCCTCTTTTTCAAGCTGATTGCGCCTCTCAAAAACCCGATTACGATATTCGATACTCCCAGGCATTACCTGCTGATTAATAGGACTGATAAATTCAAGAGGGAATCTTTCCTGTTTTTCTCTCTGCTTTTGAAGGGCAAACTTGCAGCCACAATAATTTTGCCTATAGAGATTATCTTGCTTGCTAAGCTCATTTTGTTTCTGTGTCCCTCCATTGCTTCTTACATCAATCTTGACAAAATCAAGTCCATATTTCTCTGCGATCTTATCTCCCTGCTCAAACAAAACTTGCTGTGTTTTCATTGGACTTGAAAGAAGGGTGGTGCTAAAAGTTTTTTCCCCAAGCTCTTTTGCAAGCCTTGCACTCTCAAGCAAACGCGTATCAAAACATACACTGCACCTCTCTCCTTTTTCTGGCTCATCTTCCAATCCTCTCACCCCCTCGCACCACTCCTTGTCATCATATTTTCCTTCAAGCAACTCAATCCCCAACATTTGACAACTTCTCTTCACATCAAGCAATCGCAAATCATGTTCTGATTTAGGGTGGATATTGGGATTATAAAAAAATCCCGTTATCTTCTCTTTGGGGTAGAGTTTTTGAAGCTCGCTCAAAAAATAATGACTATCGACACTGCAACAAATATGCACTAGCATAATTGATCCTTTATTTCAAATTTTTCAAAAAAAACCATCCGCAAATACAGACTACAAAAGCCAAAAAAACAAATAAAACGCAGTCGATCATTTTATATCTCACTTTGTTTCATATGAAACATTTTCTTTTTTTCCAACTCTCTTAATTGCCCGCAAGCTGCACTAATATCGATTCCCTTGGATTCTCTGATTGTGCAAAGCAATCCTTTGCTAATCAAGAAATCAGCAAACTTTTTCACATCTTGATAATCTGGCCTTTCAAACTCGCTCTCCTCGTGAGGATTGAAGAGAATCAAATTAACTTTCGCCCTGATTCCATTTAAAAGCTTGAGCAATGCTTTGGCACTTTTGAGATCATCATTAAGTCCCTTAATCACAAGATATTCAAACATCACTCTCTTGCGGGCATCAACAGGAAATTCGCGCACTGCTTGCAAAACGCTTTCTATATTGTAAGCTTTGTTCATTGGAATAAGCTTGCTTCTAAGTTCATCATCAACAGCATGAAGTGAAATTGCCAACTGCACTCCCAAATCAAGCTCCCCAAGCTTTTTGATCTTAGGCGCAATGCCACTAGTAGAAATCGTTTGTCGTCGTGTAGAGATTGAAAGCCCATTAAGCTCAGCAATGATTCTAATTGCTCTGCTTACATTTTCAAAGTTATCCAATGGCTCACCCATCCCCATATAGACGATATTAACTCGTTTTTCTGGTGCTAGGGCATTATCCTCCTTTAACCTTACCACCTGCTCAACAATCTCTCCTGCACTCAGATTCCTTACAAACCCTCCCTTTGCAGTAGAGCAAAAAGCACAACCCACCTTGCAACCTACTTGAGAACTAAGACAAAAAGTGTATTTCTCTCCCTCAATAATCCTGCCATCTTCATCAATTTTCTTATCTCGCATTTTGATAAAAACACTCTCAAAACTCAGATTGTCTTCTGTGCGAAAAAGATATTTTTTTGTCCCATCTTGACTTATTTCTACCTTTGCAAGGGATAGAGAACTTGCAGAAAACTTTTCTTTGAGTTCTTCTTTTAAATCCTTGGGAAGATTGCTCATCTCATCAAAGGAATGAAGATATTTCACATAAAGCCAATGATAGATCTGCTTTGCTCTAAAGCTAGGGGAGAGAATCTCTTCTAATTCTTTGAGACTATGGTTATAGATGTTTTTTTTCATTTGAAATACGCTTTACTGTAAGGTTTGGATCAAGCGGGGATTGTAGCAAAAAAGAGCGATACTTGGGCCTTTCTTCAAAGCTATTTATGCGCCTCTCCACAACTATCTGCCTTATAGTCATAGTTCAATATCTCATCCTCAAACACTTCGTAAAGAAATCTATATTTTGAAACCCTTAAATGATTTTTCTTGCCCACTATTGGCTTTACATCCAAAGCAGGATGATGCAAATCACTGCTCAAAAGTTCAAACTTTTGAATTACTATTTGCCTTATCTCTGGATGTTTGCGCAGAAATTTAACAAAATCCTTACTAAAATCAATTCTATACTTCATAATCCAAATTCTTTTTTACTTCCTCTAGGCTCATAACTTCCCCCTTACTTTTTGAATCTTTGCTTTTTGATAAGCCCTTTCATCCTCTTCACTCCACTGCACATCTTCATCAATAGCAACAATCTCAAAAGGAATTTTTCTTTGCGACAAGATAGAGGGGAATTTCTAGGATGACTCTCAATAAAACCTCACACAAATTCAAGTTCTTATTGAAAAAAAATTACGGTTATAGAAAACTTCTTGACTTATGCAGGACTATGTCAAGCACAGACTCTTGAAATTTATTAAAGGGATTAAAAAGAGAGTTTTTATTTACATTGCAAAGTTTGTGAGCTTGTGAAACAATGCTAAAAATAACTGAGACGATCTCTATCAAAAGTTACTGAGATCGATCAGAGAAAGATCCTCTTAAGTTACCTTGTACCCTATTCTTTATCGGTATTCCCTTTGTTGTTTGGATTATCACAGACAATTTTTAGATTAGCTTTATTACCTTTGGGCTACTTATGTTTATTAAGGTCAAAAATTTTAATCTTTATCATCATCTCACTAATCCTCCCCATCACCTCCCCCCTATTCCTCACAAACTCCTCATGCGCTTTTGGATGGCAATAATTACTCACACAAAATACCCCCAAAGCTGGCACACAAAAAGTCCTCGCCACAGAAAGCACAGAAAAAAACTCCATATTTTCTAAAAAAATCCCCCTCTTACACATCGCTTGAGCACTCGCTAAATCTGTTGTGATGTAGTTACTTGAATTGACAATGACTTGAGGAAATTTAAGTGCCTTAAGTGTATCAATTGTTTCATATGAAACATCTTTTTGAACGCTTTTCACACTTTGTGCGATAGGCGTATAGCTCTGATCAAGCAAAAAACTCTGCTCAATCTGTGTTGCCTCCTCGCTCAAATAAATCTCTAAAAGAGGAAGATTGGGATCATAACTCCCAACACTCCCTACAAAAATCAAAAAAGCAGGTTTTTCTCTCTGACAAAGCCTAGTGAGATTGATCGCACTCTCTACTAAGCCCACGCCGATACTTTGAGCAAAATCAAACTCTTCACCATTTCCTGCACAGACAAACATTTTCTCTCCCAAAACTCGCTAAAAAACGATAAAATCTTTCATAAAAGGATTTTGTAAAAAGTGCATTATAAGGCAAAAAGAAAATTCGGGCAGAATTTTCTCAAGGATCAAGCTTATCTTAATCAAATCGTCGAAGCAATTCCCTACACACAATCACAAATGATTGAAATTGGGATTGGCTTGGGTGATCTAACAGATAAGCTACTCAAAATCCACAATTTGATTGCTTATGAAGTTGATAACGACTTATGTTCTTTGCTTAGTGATAAATATGAGAGATTGATTAAAGATAAACATTTTCGCCTCATTTGTTGCGATGTAATGGAGCTGAAAAACCAAACCCAATGGCTTCACCCAAAGCCATACTTTTTGGTTTCAAATCTTCCTTATTACATTGCTACACATATCGTTTTGCGACTTTTAAGAGACGAAATGTGTGAGGGGCTTGTTGTCATGACTCAAAAAGAAGTGGCACACAAGTTTTGCGCCAAAGCTTTACAGAAAGATTTTTGCGCTTTAAGTGTCCTTGCTCAAAGTGTAGGAGAAGTTGAATTTTTATTTGAAGTTCCTCCAAGTGCTTTTGAACCTGCTCCAAAAGTTACTTCAGCAGTTTTTAGAATCCTCAAAAAGGGCAATCATCCAACACTTGATACATTCAAGCAATTAGAGTCTCTGCTCAAAACTGCTTTTGCCTCTCCCCGAAAAAAATTAAACAACAATCTCTCGCATATCTATCCAAAGCAGAAAATTTTGGACGCATTTCAAAGCCTAGGGCTCAAAGAACATGTGCGGCCTCACGAAGTCTCAACTTTGATTTATCACCAACTGTTAAAAATTTTATAAATGGAGACAAAGTTATGGAAAATACTGAAAATAACAATGTAAAAAGGCGATTTTTTTCGCGGAATAAAAACGATAATAGATCCAAAGACAAAGAGAAGACAGAAAAAGGAGAAAAAACTAGAGAAGAAAATGAAGCAGGGCATTCAAACCCTCCAAGAAAATCTCGTCGCTGGAATCCAAAACATACATCCAACACAACCCACCCAAAGAACAATGAAGAAAAGGGTGATTCAAATGGAGCCCATGAACTCAAAAGCGGCTCTGAAAAAGGAAATCTTAATCTCCACAGGGAACTTAAAAGAAATGTTGATTCCAATCTTCGTATTCAAAAAAACAGCCTTAACCCACATTACAAACTCAACCTTAACAGCAAGGCAAAAGTGAGAATTACTCCTCTTGGGGGATTAGGAGAAATTGGTGGAAATATGACCGTCATTGAAACAGAAAAATCTGCCATCGTAATCGATGTGGGGATGAGCTTCCCCGATGAGACTATGCCTGGTGTTGATATTTTGGTGCCTGATTTTAGTTATCTTCAAGCAATCAAAGATAAGATTGAAGCTGTGATTATTACTCATGCGCATGAGGATCACATTGGTGCTGTTCCCTATCTCTACAAACAAATGCAATTTCCCCTCTATGGAACACCTTTACCCCTAGGGATGATTAGCGCCAAATTTGATGAACATGGCTTAAAAAAATATCGCTCTTTATTTAGAAGCGTTGAGAAACGAAAACCTATTCGTATCGGTGATTTTGAAATTGAATGGATTCATATCACGCACTCTGTCATCGATGCATCAGCTCTAGCAATCCGCACTGAAGCAGGAGTAATCATCCACACTGGAGACTTCAAAATTGATCATACCCCCATTGATGGACTTCCCACAGATTTGCATCGCCTTGCCCACTATGGAGAAGAGGGGGTTATGCTACTCTTAAGTGATTCGACTAATTCACACAAAGCTGGGACAACTCCTAGCGAATCCGTTGTTGGTCCCACCTTTGACACCCTTTTTAAAGGGGCACAAGGACGCGTGATTATGAGCACCTTTAGCTCCAATATCCATAGAGTTTATCAAGCGATTAACTTTGGAATCAAATACAACAGAAAAGTTGCTGTCATTGGTCGCTCAATGGAGAAAAATCTTGAAATCTCTCGAGAGCTAGGCTATATCAATCTCCCTCAAAACATCTTTATTGAAGCTCATGAAGTAGAAAAATATCCCGATGAAGAGGTGTTAATCGTCACTACAGGCTCTCAAGGCGAGACAATGAGCGCCCTTTATCGTATGGCAACAGATGAGCACCGCCATATCAAGATTAAACCCACTGATTTAGTCATCATCTCTGCCAAAGCAATCCCTGGCAATGAAGGTTCTGTTTCTTCTGTCATCAATCATTTGCAAAAAGGTGGCGCACAAGTTGTATATCAAGACTTTAGTGAAATTCATGTCAGCGGACATGCCGCACAAGAAGAGCAAAAACTTATGTTGCGTTTAGTTAAACCGAAGTTTTTCCTTCCTGTGCATGGAGAATATAATCACATTGCTAGACATAAAGAAACAGCCATAAGATGTGGTGTCCCTGAAAGAAATATCTATCTTATGGAAGATGGAGATCAAATTGAGGTAAATCCTAGCTATATGCGCAAAGTTCGCTCAGTCAAAACAGGTAAAACCTTTATTGATAATCAGGGCAATCGAACTATTGATTACAATATGATCCTAGATCGCCAAAACCTTGCCAATGATGGTGTTCTGAGCCTAAGTGCAAGAGTAGATAAACGCAAACTTGACTTTTTAGAAGAGCCAAGAATTATAAGCTTTGGACTTGTCTCCCCAAGAGAAGAAAAAGCACTCTGCAAAGAAATTCAAGAAAATTTACTCCTTATGATCAAAGCCTTCAAAAAGGATTTAACACCTAAAAATCTTGAAATAGAAGCAAGAAATCTCTTAAAAAAATTCTTGTTTAAAAAATACAAAAAATACCCCCTTCTAGCTTTAAGCTTCTTTGTGGATTAAATGATGTTAGAAATTGCAAAAAATGTGCTCAAGCAGGAGGCACAGGCTTTATTAGAAGCAAAGCTAGATTCCAATGAATTAGAATCCATTCTTGAGTGCATTCTCAATACTGTAATAATGTGTATGAAATCAAAGTGAGGGGTTAGGGTTTGTTTAGTGCGATGT
>CAUWEE010000032.1:0-7679 GCA_963557095.1 uncultured Helicobacter sp.
AGATCATTGCCCAAAAATCTGTGCAAATTTCCTCCAAAGAAACAGCGCAGAGTCTTCAAAAAAAGGTGATGCAAGTGGAGCAAAAGATTCTTCCAAAGGCTCTGCAAATTCTTATCAATCAAACTCTAAAGGATTTAAATGCTTAAAACAATTTTGCAATCACAAGCTTATTTTGGGCGTGGGATGATCGTAGGCAAGAGTGCCAATGCCAAAGAGGCCTTTTTGGTTTATTTTCTTATGGGACGCAGTGAAAATAGTCAAAATCGTCTTTTTTATACACAAGATCAAAATGTTTGCATTAAGGCTTTTGATGAGAAGCTGATCCAAGATCCAAGCCTGATTTTCTACCCCCCTCTTGTGCATTTTGAATCTCAAGTCATTCTAAGCAATGGTGATCAGACCCAAAGCATTCTTGAGTATTTGCAAAAAAATCAAAGCTTTGAAGAGGCGCTAAGGATGAGAGAATTTGAGCCTGATTCGCCACACTTTACGCCTCGCATTAGTGCTTTGCTAAGCTTTGAGAATGGAGATTTTTCTTACAAGATGAGTTTGCTAAAAGCCTCATCTGTGCAAGCTCCGCGATGTTATCGCTTTTTTTATGAGTATCCAAGCATTCAAGGAGAGGGACATTTCTTACATACTTACAATGCAGATGCCAATCCACTGCCTTCATTTGTGGGTGAGCCAAAATCTGTAAAGATTATGGGGAGCTTGGAAGATTTTGCTTCTTGTGTTTGGGAAAATCTTAACTCGCAATACAAAGTCGCCCTCTGTGCTCAATCTATCGATCTTTTCACACAAGAGACAAAGACATTGATTTTTAACGCAAAGGAAGTTCAATGCTAAAACTCAAGTATGGCTGCAATCCCAATCAAAAACACGCAAGACTTTATGCCTCATCCAAACTTCCCTTTGAGATCTTAAATGGCAATCCAGGCTATATCAATTTTTTGGATGCACTCAATGCTTGGCAGCTTGTCAAAGAGCTCAAAAGTGCCACAGGAAAGCCCTGTGCTACATCATTTAAGCATCTAAGCCCCACTTCTTCTGCCCTTGCTTCTCCGCTTTCAGAAACTCTGCTTAAAGCTTATTTCCTAGACAAGGAAGTCAATGCCTCGCCTATTGCTACAGCTTATGCAAGAGCAAGAGGGGCAGATCGTATGTCTTCCTTTGGAGATTTCATCGCTTTAAGTGATCCTTGCGATGAGATCACAGCTCAAGTCATTGCTCAAGAAGTCTCTGATGGAATCATCGCCCCACATTTCAGCCAAGAGGCATTGCAGATTCTTAGGCAAAAACGACAAGGGACTTACAATATCATTCAAATCGATGCAGACTACACGCCTCCAAGTCTTGAGAGGAGAGATGTTTTTGGGATCACCTTTGAGCAAGATCGCAATGATGTTGTGATTGATGAGCATCTTCTAGAAGATATTGTGACGCTAAATAAAAGCCTCCCTGCACAAGCAAAGGCGGACTTGCTCCTTGCTTTAATCACACTCAAATATACGCAGTCCAATTCGATTTGCTTTGCCTATGAGGGGCAGGCTATTGGTGTGGGAGCAGGGCAACAATCCCGCATCCACTGCACGCGTCTTGCTGCCTCAAAGGCAGATATTTGGCATCTAAGGCAGCATCCCAAAGTCTTAGAGCTCCCCTTTTTAGATTCGCTTAAGCGTCCAGCTAAGGATAATTTGATTGATCAATACCTCATCCAAGATCCAGCCTTTTTCCACTCTTGGCAGGATTTTTTTAGCTCCAAGCCCAATCCTTTCTCCAAAGAGGAGCAAAAAGAATATCTCCAAAGCATTCAAGGTGTTAGTCTAGGCAGCGATGCCTTCTTCCCTTTTGCAGACAATATTGAAAGGGCGATTCAAAGCGGGGTGAGCTATATTGCTCAAAGTGGGGGTTCAAAGCAGGATAAGGCGGTGATTGAGTATTGTGATGCGCATCACTTGACAATGATTTTTACACATCTTCGATTATTTCATCACTAGGAGGCAAAATGAAAGTCGCAATCATCGGAAGTGGGGGTAGAGAACACAGTATCTTGAAAAAAATCAAGCAAAACCCCAAAATTTCAGAGCTTTTTGTCATTCCTGGAAATGCGGGAATGAGGGAGGAGGCGACCTGTGTGCCTCTTGAAGCGACAGATAAGGCAAAAGTCGTGGAGTTCGCAAAAGAAAAGGGGCTTGATTTTGTGATTGTCTCACCAGATAATCCTTTGGTTTTGGGAATGGTTGATGCACTTGAAGAAGCGGGGATTGCTTGTTTTGGGCCTAGAGCATCTGCAGCAATGATTGAGGGGAGCAAGGTTTTTGCCAAGGAGTTTATGCAAAGACACTCTATCCCCACCGCAAAATATTGGGTTTTTGACTGCCCTAAAGAGGCTAAAGAGTTTTTGTCCAAAAGTTCTTTCCCTCTTGTGATCAAAGCTGATGGTTTGGCTTTGGGCAAGGGAGTGATCATCGCTCAAAACCTCACAGAGGCCATTGAGGCTATTGAAGCTGTGATGCAGGATCAAATCTTTGGTGAGAGCGGCAAACAAGTTGTGATTGAGGAATTTTTGGAGGGCTTTGAAGCTTCAATTCTTGCCTTTACTGATGGCAAAACTCTTGTGCCTATGATTTCTTCAATGGATTATAAAAAGGCCTTAGATGGAGATCAGGGCTTAAATACGGGGGGGATGGGCTGTATCGCTCCTAATCCTTACTACACGCAAGAGATTGAGGAAGAGTGTTTTAGGACAATCTTTTTGCCCACAATTAGAGGCTTAGAAAAAGAGGGAAGGAAGTTTAAGGGCTGCTTGTATTTTGGGCTAATGATCACCGCTGATGGCCCCAAAGTGATTGAATACAATTGCCGTTTTGGCGATCCAGAAACGCAGACAATTTTGCCTCTTCTTGAGAGTGATTTATTTGAGATTATGCTAAGCATTGCAGATGATTCGCTTTCAAGCAAGGATGTGCGATTTAAAGCTCTCTCTTCTTGCTGTGTAGTGATGGCTTCAGAAGGCTACCCCAAAGATTTTCAAAAAGGCAATCCCATCACTTATCCCAAAGATTTAGATCTCTGCTTTGCAGGAGTGAAGGCAGAGGGAGAGAAGCTTGTCAATTCTGGGGGGCGGGTTTTAAGTCTGACCTCAGTTGCTCCTACTCTTGCAGAAGCAAGGGAGCAGACTTATGCCAAGCTCTCTTCTGTTAGTTTTAAAAATTCTTACTACCGCAGAGATATTGGAGAATTAAGGAAGACAAAATGAAACTCTATGTGCAAAAAAAAGAAGAGTTTGCCCTTGAGGCTCAAAGCCTCACTCAAGAGCTAAAAGAAATCCTTTATCTCAAAGATCTTCAAAAGATTTCAATCATTCATCAATATGAGATCAAAGGGCTAAGCCAAGAAGATTATCAAAAAGCAAAAGAGATTATTTTTTCTGAACCACAGGTGGATGAGGTTTTTGAAGAACTTGATTTGAAGGACTGTGATAGCGTTTTTGCTATCCGTCCTTTGGAGGGGCAGTTTGATCAGCGATCAGATTCTGCAATGCAGTGTTTGCAAATGCTAACGCAAGAGAATCTAGGCTTTGTGCGTTATACAAAGATTTTTAAGCTCTATGGGATGATCACAGAGGAAGAGAGGCAGAGGATTTTGTCTTTTCTTATCAATCCAATTGAGGTAAAGGAAGTATCCCTTGATTTAGAGCAAGAGTCCTTAGAAGGCTCTGTGGGGGGAGATAAGGGAGAGATTGAAGTTTTGGATACCTTCTTGGAGCTGCAAGATTTTCAAGACTTTATTGCCAAACATCAGCTAAGTATTGATGCAGAAGATCTCAAACTCATCCAACAGCATTTCAAAGAGCAAAAAAGGAATCCTAATCTTCTTGAGTTAAAGATCATTGATACCTATTGGTCTGATCATTGTAGGCATACGACTTTTTTGAGTGAGATTGTCTCTGTGCATTTTGAAGATCAGCTTGCGCAGTCAATTTATGAGGAGTATTTGCAAACGCGAGAAATGCTGCAGAGGAAAAAGCCTATTTCACTTATGGATCTTGCAACGATTATGACTTCTTACTTGCAGTCACAGGGCAAACTCTCCTCTTTTGTTGATGGAGAAGAAAACAATGCTTGCACCCTTGCAATTGATGTTCAAACTCCTCAAGGGCTAGAAAAATGGTTTTTGTTTTTCAAAAATGAAACGCACAATCATCCCACAGAGATTGAGCCTTTTGGTGGAGCTTCAACTTGCATCGGTGGGGCAATCCGTGATCCTCTATCAGCTCGTGGTTATGTGTATGCAGGAATGCGAATATCAGGTAGTGCTAATCCTTTGGAGCCAATTGAGCAAACACGAGAGGGCAAACTCCCTCAACGCAGTATTGCACTTGGTTCAGCCAAAGGATATAGCTCCTATGGCAATCAAATTGGCGTTGCTACAGGAATAGTTGATGAGATTTATCATGAGGGTTATAAAGCCAAACATTTGGAACTTGGAGCAGTTTTGGGAGCAGCCCCTCAAGAAAATGTCTTGAGCCAAAGCCCACAGAAGGGCGATGTTGTCTTGCTTGTTGGTGGAAAAACAGGGCGTGATGGTTGCGGTGGAGCGACAGGCTCTTCCAAGTCGCACAATATCCAATCTCTCAAGCTCTGTGGTTCAGAAGTGCAAAAGGGCAATGCTCCAGAAGAGCGAAAGATTCAGAGGTTTTTCCGTAATCCCAATGCCACCAAGCTCATCAAGCGATGCAATGACTTTGGAGCAGGGGGAGTAAGTGTGGCGATCTCTGAAATTGCTGATGGAGTAGAGATCTTCCTTGATCGCATTCCTTGCAAGTATGAAGGGATGAGTGCTTATGATTTGGCTTTGAGTGAATCTCAAGAGAGAATGGCAGTTGTTGTTACCCAAGATAAGACGGATGAGTTTATTGCTTTGGCTGAAGAGGAAAACTTAGAATGCACTCTTATTGCAAAGATTGCAGATGATAAGACGATCACGATGAGGTATCAAGATAAAGTCGTAGCTAGTCTTTGTAAGGAATTTTTGCAAACTAATGGAGCGACAAAACAAGCCCAGATTTATATCCCAAGCCCAAAAAGCCAAGTCAAGAAGCAATATGACTTCATCCAATCCTACAAAGCCCTTGTGCAAGATCTCAATGTCTGCTCTAAAAGGGGGTTAGTGGAGCAATTTGATTCAACTATTGGAGCAAATACGATTTTTATGCCCTTTGGAGGTAGGTATCAAAGCACTCCTATTCAGGCAATGGCCCATAAAATTCCCTTTGTTGAGACAAGCACTTGCTCTATTGCCTCTTGGGGTTTCAATCCTTTTATCTGTGAGGAAGATCCTTGCAAGGGGGGTTATCTTGCTGTGATTGAGTCTGTGTGCAAGCTCATTGCTTCTGGAGCAGAGTTTAAAGAGATTTATTTGAGTTTTCAAGAATACTTTGAACGCTTGGGGCAAGATCCCTTGAAGTGGGGAAAACCTATGGGGGCATTGCTAGGGGCATTTTTGGCACAAAAGCGACTTGGAATCTGTGCTATTGGTGGCAAGGATTCAATGAGTGGGAGCTTTGAAGAACTCAATGTTCCTCCTACATTTGTCTCCTTTGCTTTTAGTGCCACGGAGAGCACGCAGCTTATTTCTCCAGAATTCAAACAGAGCAATAGCCCTATCTATTGGATCAAGCCAAGACTTGATGCTTTTGGTTTGCCCTATGAGCTTAAGCCCATCTTTTCTGCACTTTCTGCTTTGATAAGAGAGAAAAAGATCCTCTCTGCCTACACACCTACATATGGAGGGGTAGCTGAAGCTGTGATGAAGATGTGCTTGGGCAATCAAATCGGCTTTGTCTTTGAAGAAGAGCTCTCTCTATCAAATCTGTTTGAGCAGAATTATGGTTCTTTTGTGATTGAGGCTTCAGAGGAGCTTGATTTGTCGGCTTTAGCGGGGATTTGTATCGAACGATTGGGATACACAAGTTCTTCTAAAACTCTAAGCTATCAGGGTTTAAGTCTTGATCTTTTGGAACTCTCCAAGCTCTATGCCAAACCCTTAGAATCTGTGTATAAGACTAAAGAAGGATCAGCAATTGATAGCAATCCGCCCTTCCTTTCTTCTCCTCTTGCTTCCTCCCTTGTTTGTTCAAAAACTGCTTTGATCAAACATCCGCGACCCAAAGTCTTGCTCCCTGTGTTTTTTGGCACAAATTGTGAGTATGACACGCAAGAGGCTTTTCAAAAAGCTGGAGGAGAGGTTGAAACCCTCATTATCGCAAATCTTAGCCCCTCTCATCTCCAAGAATCAATCTCGCGCTTTGTGCATTCTTTGAGAGATTCGCAGATTTTATTTCTCCCTGGAGGCTTTTCTGGGGGTGATGAGCCTGATGGTTCGGCTAAGATGATCAAGACTTTTTTCCACAATCCTTTTATTCAAGAGGCGGTTGCAGAGTTTTTGCAAAAGCAAGATGGATTGATTGGCGGGATTTGTAATGGCTTTCAAGCTCTTATCAAGCTTGGACTTGTGCCTTTTGGAGAGATTCTCCCTTCCAAAGCCAATCACCCCACACTTTTGCATAATCGCATCCACCGTCATCAATCTAAAATCGTGCAGATTAAAGTCTGCTCCAATTCTTCTCCTTGGCTCTCTCAAACACGAGTTGGCGAGATTTACTCTGTGCCAATCTCACATGGCGAAGGGCGGTTTTATGCTCAAGACTCTGTGATTGAAACTCTTGCAAAAAATGGACAGATTGCCACGCAGTATGTAGATTTTGAGGGCAATCCCTCAAATCATATTGATTTCAATCCCAATGGATCAGCTTGTGCGATTGAGGGGATCACTTCAAAGGATGGCAAGGTTTTTGGGAAAATGGGACATTCTGAAAGGATTGGAGCTCAACTTTATAAAAATATCCTTGGAGAATTTGATATGCAGATTTTCAAAGGAGCAGTGTCTTATTTTCAATAAGCTTAGTCAAAGGTAAAAAGGGTGTGGAAAATCTAGGGATAAAGAGGAGTGGGTGCCCCCCCCCCTTTTTTTTAGGGTTTAGAATTTTAAAAATGTGTAAGCAACATAGAATTTAAAGCCATCAAAATAAGCTGATGTAGATATCCCTTCAATGTTGGCAAATTCAGCCAGATTTGGTTTGATCATCAAATCAATGGCGTGATTTTTGCCAAAAACATTTCTTAAGCCCAGATTAAGATCAATGATAAAGGCTTTGGCAGAAATTGATGCTGATTGGAGAATGCCTTGATGTGTAGTAGTGTAAGTTCCATTTAGAAAGCGACCACCCATTCCACCTCCAACGATAAGAAGAAGTTTGAAAGCATCAGATTGATAGAGTGGGATGTTTGAGTTGTAATTGAGTGTGAAGTCAATGAGGTATTGTGAAATACTTGCAGTTGAGGATCCGTAAGTTGCTTTTTGGTGAGATGGCATAATCCCAAGATCCAAAGACAGGCTTGACCTTGATCCTGCAAAATTTAAAGCATGAGTAGGGAGAACAAGCCCAGCACTTAGATTTGCCAAAAAAGTCATTTCTGTTGTATATATCCCTCCAAGCCCAGCACTTATAAACCACCCCAAGCCCTCTTGATTTTGCAAACCTCTCTCATATTCATTGGGGAGTGTTAGAGGTTGATCTTGCTTTTTATTTTCCTGAGATGGTTTGGGGATTGTAG
>CAUWEE010000033.1:0-7676 GCA_963557095.1 uncultured Helicobacter sp.
AGATTTTGGAGATCGAGCAACAAGATGTTGTTTTTCAGGGTTATGCAATTGAAGCAAGAATCAATGCTGAAGATGTGAATGCTGATTTTGCGCCCAATGCAGGGAAAATCAAGACATATTATCCAGCTTTAGGACCTTTTGTGAGAGTAGATAGCTGTGTGTATAAGGATTATGAGATCCCTCCATTTTATGATTCAATGCTTGCAAAACTTATTGTCAGGGCGAGTAGTTATGATTTGGCAGTCAAAAAACTCTCAAGGGCTTTGAGCGAATTTACGATTAGGGGGCCTAAAACCACTCTTCCTTTTTTACAGAAGATTTGCCAAGATCCAGTCTTTAAGCATGGAATTTTTGATACCTCTTATCTTGCTTCACGCTTACACGAACTCATTCCGCAAGAGCAAGATGACAAGCTTGAAGAGATTGCTGCAATCGCCGCTGTTTTGGCTCTAAAAGATCAAGAGTAGGAGTGTCAATGCAAAATATTTATAAAGAGACGAGGCTTTTGGATAAGAGGGCTGTTGATAAATTGCTTTTGACTGAAGAGATACTTGTTGAAAATGCCTCAATGGGGCTAAAACAGCTTATTGCAAAGCTTAGCCATCAAAAAAGCGTGATTTATATCATCTGTGGAGGGGGGAATAATGGTGCGGATGGCTTAGCTTTGGCAAGGAAGTTAGATGGGGATTATGTAGTTAGAGTTTATATGGCAAGTGAGCCAAAGACTGCACTTTGTGAGAGGGAATTTTTTCGTGCAAAAAATCTAGGGATTGACTTTGTGAATAAGCTCTATGCCTGTGATGTTGTCGTGGATTGTCTCTATGGAAGTGGTTTTAGAGGAGAGCTTAACTTGCAAGATCAAGAGCTCATTGCTACGATGAATAAAATGGCAAGAATAAAAATTGCCTGTGATGTGCCAAGTGGTCTGATGCAAAAAGAATCAAAAAGTGTTTTTCAAGCCCATCATACTGCTGTAATGGGAGCATTGAAGCTTGATTTGTTTAATGAGTGGGCAAAGGATAGTGTCGGGGAGATTCATCTTATCGATTTGGGAATCTCACGAAAAAAATATGAGATTAGCTCTAAGATCAAGCTGCTTGAAAAAGAGGATTTATCTCTTCCTTATCGCTTCAAGAAGGACACACACAAAGGAGATTATGGGCATTTAGCGATTTTGTGCAAAAAGACAGAAAAAAGCAGAGGTGGGGCAAGCATCTTGAGTGCATTAAGTTCAATTGCCTTTGGCGTAGGACTTGTAAGCTTAGTTGGTGAAGCGGAAAATCCTCCTTATAGCGTGATGTGTTCAAAAGAGATTCCAAACAATGCTACGGCTTTGGCAATGGGTATGGGGCTAGGAGAAGTCAATGCAAGTGATTTTGAAGCGGCAAAACTCTTGCCCTCTGTGCTTGATGCTGATGTGTTTTATTATCCAGGCCTTGCAGAGCAGATCAGAGAGATGCAAAAGGCGATCTTAACCCCACATATCAAGGAATTTACCCATTTGCTCAAAGTGTGTGGAATTGCTGATTTGAGCGTTGAGGAAGTGAAATCCAATCGTTTTGTCTGGATGGAGGAATTTTGTTCAAGCTATCCCCATCTTGTCCTTGTGCTTAAGGGAAGTCATACGCTAATTGCACAGGATCAATCGCTCTATATCTGTCCTTTTGGTTCAAACAATCTGGCTAAGGGAGGGAGTGGAGATATCCTCTCTGGGATGATCGCTTCTCTTTTGGCTCAAGGCTATGATCCTTTGGATGCCTCAATCTCTGGAGTCTTGGCCCATGCTATGGCATCGGAGAAGATTCAAAGCTCTTATGGGCTTAATCCTCTTGATTTAATTGAGGCAGTGAAATACCTATGAGAGATGTTTTATTTGCCAAAGAACGCACAAAGCAGTTTGAATTTGATGAGAGCGTGGCTAGTGTTTTTGATGATATGCTTAGGCGTTCTATTCCATTTTATGAGGAGCAGGTGGGGCTTATTGTGGATTTTGCAAGGCTTTATTTGAAAGAGGGTTCTGTGCTTTATGATTTGGGAAGTTCGACGGGAAATGTTTTGTTTAAGCTTGCCAAAGTTTTAGATTTTCCTTGTTCCTTGTATGGGCTTGACAACTCTAGGCCAATGATTGAGCAAGCAAGACTCAAAGCAAAGGCCTATGAGGCTAGAGTGGAATTTTTGGAAGAGAATTTTTTGGATTTTGAACTACTTCCTTCAAGGGTTGTGATTGCAAACTATACGATGCAATTTGTGCGACCAATGCAAAGAGAAAAGATCATTCAAAAGATTTTTGATTCTTTAGAGCATGGAGGGATCTTCTTGATGGGGGAGAAGATGATGAGTGCGGATAAAAGTTTGGATAAATCAATGATTGATCGTTACCATCTTTATAAAAGTAATCAAGGCTACTCTCAAACTGAAATTGCCCAGAAGAGAGAGGCGCTTGAAAATGTGCTTGTGCCTTAAAATCAAGAGGAGAATTTTGCAATGCTCTATCATGCAGGGTTTAAGCAGGTTGAGCTTTTGTTTAAGTGGGTGAATTTTGCCTTGATGGTTGCCATAAAGGAGTGAGATGGAAGCCAAAGAGATATTAAAAAAACTCATTGCATTTAAGACAATCACGCCAAGAGAGTGTGGCATCTATCAATGGGTTGAGGAATTTTTGGGAGATTTTCACTGGGAGCGAATGGATTGCGGAGAGGTTAAGAATCTTTTTGGATTCAAAGACTTTAATCCCTCTTCTAATGAAGAAAAATTGCATCTATGTTTTGCAGGGCATATCGATGTTGTTCCAGCAGATGATGGATGGGAAAGTGATCCTTTTGTTCCAAGGGAGAGCGAGGGCTATCTTTATGGCAGGGGGGCACAAGATATGAAGGGGGGTATTGCTTGTTTTTTGAGTGCGCTCAGGCAGTTTGCTCCAAAGCCCTGCAATCTGCTTGTATCTATTTTGCTTACAAGTGATGAGGAGGGAGAAGCAATTGATGGGACAAATTATGTGCTTCAGAGACTAAAAGAGAGATTGTTTTTGCCTCATTTTGCACTTGTCGCAGAGCCAACAAGCAGCAAGAAGATTGCAGATTGTATCAAAGTGGGTCGCAGGGGATCAATCAATGGGCAGATTAAAATCAAGGGAATTGGAGGTCATGTTGCTTATCCGCAAAAATGCTCTAATCCTATCGAGCTTTTAGGCGATAGGCTAGGCAAGATTGCTGGTGTGAATCTAGATTGTGGAGATGAGTTTTTTGAACCAAGTAAGATTGTCGTTACGGATATACGGGGGGGAATGGAAGTCTGTAATGTCACCCCAAGTGATCTAAAGATGATGTTTAATGTGCGAAACTCCACGGCAAGCGATGAGGAGAAATTGAGACATTATCTTCAATCAGTGCTTGAGGGCTTGCCCTATGAGCTTGCGCTAAAGACAAGCTCTAAGCCTTTTTTGACACAAAGTAAGCATTTTGTTGAGCTTGCAAGAAGTGTGGAGGATGTTGTTGGCTATGTCCCTTATCAAAGCACTTCTGGTGGGACAAGTGATGCGAGATATTTTGCCTCATTTGGAGTTGAGGTTTTAGAACTTGGAGTGCTTAATGATAGAATTCATGCCAAAAATGAATGCGTAAGGATTGAAGATTTACAAAGTTTAGAAAAGATATTTTTAAATTTTTTGCAAATTCAAGAAAAAATCAAACTCAATGAGGACAAGGATGAAAGAAGCAAGAATTGATGTGAGCAAGAAGGTTTGTGAGGATTCTGTGGCAAAAATTAAATCTGTGCTTGAGCAGATTAAAGAGCAGAATATTGTGGTGAGCAAGATTGAGATTATTGGAGATTGTGAATTAGAGAGGATTGAGAACTTTTTGATCAATAGTGGTTATATTATCGAAACCATTGGAGATGAGCAGAGCTTTAGAATCTTGCTTAAGGGGAAGGAAGAGGTTGAGGTTTTAGAATTTTTAGAAGAAAAAGCAGTGATTTTAGAGGAGAAGGTTTTGTTGCTCAAAGATGACAAGATTGGTGAGGGGGAATTGGGAAGAAGAGTGCTTGATCGATTCTTTGTTGCCATTGCAGAAGGGGGTCTTTTCCCTCGAGAGATTTTGCTTCTTAATCGTGCAGTTTTGTTGTGTTCAGATACCAAAAGAGAAAGCCATAAGGAGCTGCTTTATTTGGAGCGAAAGGGAGTGAAGATTTTGGCTTGTCAAACTTGCTTGGAACATTATGGGGTGCTTGATAAGATTTGTGTTGGAGAGATTTCTTCAGCTCCAATCATTGCAGAGATCCTTCTTCGATCTAATGTCCTAAGCCTGTAAGGAGAAAAAATGCAAAAGATGACTTCTTTTGTGCGCTGTGTAGGTTGAGCTGCCAAAGTGGGTCTGGAGGACCTTGGACAAATTATGGCAGAGTTTCAAACTTATCGTGATGAGAAACTTTTGGTGGGCTATGAGGGGGCTGATGATTGTGGGGTTTATGCCTTAAATGATGAAATCGCCCTTGTAGAGAGTGTAGATTTTATCACGCCTATTGTGGATGATCCTTTTATCTATGGACAAATTGCGGCAAGTAATGCCTTGAGCGATCTTTTTGCGATGGGAGCTACTGCCAAAACGGCTCTTAATCTTCTTATGTGGGATAAGGAACATATTTCTCAAGAAATGCTCAAAGAGATTTTAAGGGGGGGTGCAGAAAAGCTCAAAGAGGCGAGAGTTACTCTTCTTGGCGGACATAGCATCATTGATTCGGAACAAAAATATGGTTTGAGTGTGAGCGGAATCATCCATCCTCAAAAAATTTGGAGGAATTGCGGGGCAAAAGTTGGTGATGTTTTGATTCTGACTAAGCCCCTAGGAAGTGGCATTGTTGCTACAGCTTTCAAGATGGATAAACTTGCTTTTGATGCTAAGTCTGAAGCTGTTAGAGGAATGTGTCAGCTTAATGCAAGAGCAAGTGAAGTGGCAAAAGACTATGAGATTCATGCTTGCACAGATGTTACAGGTTTTGGTCTGATAGGACATTTACTTGAGATGTGTGCAGAGGAGAAGAGTGTTGAAATCTGGGGGGATAAGATCCCTTTGTATGAATTTGTAGAAGATGCCATTAGACAAGAGCTTGTGCCTAATGGGAGCAGAGAAAATTTTGAATTTCTCTCTACAAAAGTGCAAAATCATTTGAGTTTTGAGAAAAGCATTGCATTTTTTGATAGCCAAACCTCTGGTGGCTTGCTCTTGGCATTGCCCAAAAATCAGTCTCAATCCCTCTTAGAAAAGCTTAAAAAAGCGGGATATGAGCGGAGTGCGATTATTGGAGAGTTTGTCTCCAAAAAAGAGTGTCCTATCATTATCGCATAGTATGGAATCAAAATTGCTTAATTGCTTTGAAAATGCAAGGAGTGCGAATGAGAAAGGAATCTCTAAGACTTATTTTTTTTCTTTGTTGTTGTATTTTTCCACTTTTTGGACAAAAAATTGGTGATGTTGCAAGCATTGTTGGAGTTAGAGACAATCAGCTAATTGGTTATGGGCTTGTAGTTGGGTTAAATGGGAGTGGAGATAAATCAGCCTCAAAATTTACAATGCAAAGTATTGCCAATATGCTCGAATCGATGAATGTCAAAATTTCATCCAATGATATTAAGTCTAAAAATATTGCTGCAGTTATGGTAACAGCGACCTTACCTCCTTTTGCAAAGCAGGGTGATAAGCTCAATATCACGGTTTCATCTATCGGAGATGCCAAGTCAATCGCGGGGGGGACTCTGCTCCTTACACCATTGAGTGCAGTTGATGGCAATATTTATGCCATTGCTCAAGGAGCTTTGAGTATCGGAGAGAATGGAAATGTTTTGGCTGGAAATGTCTTAAACGGTGCGACTGTGGAGAGAGAAGTTTCCTATGATCTCTACAACAAAACAACAACAACTTTGAGCTTAAAAGAATCAGATTTTCAAAATGCAATTCGTGTGCAAAGGGTGCTTAATAGTGTTTTTGGAGAGGGGATTGCTAGGGCGGTGGATTCTAGGACGATACAGCTTAAAAAGCCTCAAAAGATGAGTATGGTTGAATTTTTAGCCTTAGTGCAAGAAGTTGAGATTGATTATTCGCTAAGGGAAAAAATCATCATCGATGAGCGCAGCGGGACAATTATTGCAGGGGTTGGGATCACAATTGAGCCTGTTGTAGTTACTCATGGCGATCTGACTATTAAAATCACTCAAGAGGCCTTGCAAGATCCAAAGGCTACAGATATTGGAGATGGAACGACACTTAGTGCAGCTCAAAATATTATTTCAACTAATGGCAGGAAACCCACAGTTTCAAGCATTGTTCGGGCATTGCAAAAGATGGGTGCAAACCCTAGAAATATCATTTCAATTTTGAGTGCAATGAAACAGAGTGGTGCTATTAGCGCAGATCTTGAGATTGTTTAAGGAGCAAAGATGAAGATTGATACAAGTTTGGCAACTTTGAACTCCCCTATGCCAAAAATAGAAAATAAGCAAAGCGATGAAGCAAAGCTCAAAAAACAAACAGATGCTTTTGAAGCTTTGATTATCAAAACAATGCTTTCTGTAGCAATCAAAAATGACGATCCTCTCTATCCCAAAGAAGCAGGGAGCGATATTTATCATTCGATGTATTTAGATACGCTTTCAGAAAATCTAAGTGGAAGTTTTGGGTATAGCGAGCTTCTTCTAGGCTATCTCAAAGAGCAACAAGAGGGTAAGAGATAGTGCAAGAGCTCTCCACGGATTTGCTTAATACTCTTACAAGTGAAGACAAAGAGGTTTTCCTCTCTTCTCTTGCAGATCTTATTGGGCAAATTGATAAGGCTCAAGAGGAATTTTCTGGTCTAAAGAGCTTGTTTGAGGGGGTTTTGGAAATGCTTCCACAGGCAGTTTGGGTGATGGATGATGGAGGGGAGTTTTTTTATTTTAATTCCAAGGCTTTTGATATTTCTAAGATTTTGGAGGGCAATCTTCCTCTTTTGGAATCTCTAGAAGTGGAGTTTGCTGGGAATTTTTATCTTTTGCAGGGTTCAATCATTGGTGGAAAACAAATCATCACTGCTACAGATATCACACATCAAAAGCGCCAAGAACGACTAGCGACAATGGGACAGATTTCAGCTCATTTAGCTCATGAGATTCGCAATCCTGTGGGATCGATTGCTCTGCTGAGCTCAACTCTCCTTAAGCGTGTTGATTTGGCAAGTAAGGGTTTGGTTTATGAGATCAAAAAAGCAATTTGGAGAGTGGAAAATATTATTAAGACGACTTTAATGTTTTCAAAGGGTGTGAGCGCAAAAAGAAGCTTTTATCCAAGTGAGCAGATTTTTGAATCTGCTCAAGAGATTCTTGATTATATGACCCCAAGCAAGGCCTATGAGGTGAAATTTGACTTTGATAAGTCTTTGCAGGTTTGGTGTGATCTTGATTTGCTTGTGATTGTTTTGCAGAACTTTCTTTCTAATGCCATTGATGCGATTGAAGAGGGGGAATGTGAGGAAGGGGAGATTTGGATCAAGCTAGAAGAGCTAGAGGGGTATTATCTTTTTTCAATCAGGGATAATGGCAAGCCTATTCAAGATGAAGGGGCTTTGTTTGAGCCATTTAAGACTACAAAACTCAAGGGGACTGGACTTGGACTAACCCTATCTAGGCAAATTGTTCAAGCTAATGATGG
>CAUWEE010000034.1:0-7586 GCA_963557095.1 uncultured Helicobacter sp.
AGTGCAGCTAATATTGCCATTATCATCAAAATGATGCGAGTGATTTTGCTTGTTCCTTTTTTACTCCTTGTAACTTATTATTTTGCGAAAGGACAAGAGCATCAAGATAAAGGAAAAACGCCAAAAAGTATCCAGATTCCTTGGTTTGCTTTTATGTTCTTGGCCGTGATTGTGCTTCACACTTTTTTGGCACAAATTGCAGATACAAGAATTATCGCAAATTTCTATGTTCAAGATATGATTGTTTGGGGCAGGTTTCTTTGCACTCTCTGTATTGTTTTTGCAATGGCTGCTCTTGGGCTTCAGATTGATTTTAAAAAATTTATTCAATCTGGAGGTAAGGCTTTTGGTTTAGCATTTTGCCTCTGTTTGCTTCTTATTTTTGGAGGCTATATTTTGACTTTGACTTTTAAAGGAATACTATGGTAGAAAATATTGATGCTGCACAATATCAAGAAGTGATTAAGCATGGAAATTGTTTAGTTGTTTTGGGTTCATCTTGGTGCAAGGATTGTGTAAAAATCGAACCTTTTTTAAAAGAGCTAAGTGAAGAGTTTGAGGAAAACTTAAAGATTTATAAGATTGATTCGAAATTAGAGCTTGATTTGAGCATGCAGCTCTCTGTTCGCTCTATTCCAACTTTGATTTTTTATCGCAATGGGGAAGAGGTCGGGACGCGTCTTATAGAGCCTCAAACAAAGCAGCTTATCGCTGATGAGATTAAAAAGAATTTTTTATAAGATTAAAAAAAGGGAGGGGGTTAGACAAGGGATGAGAGCTTATTGCCTTGATGGGTAAAGTAAAAAGAGGGCAGGGCAATATAGGCAATCGATGAGAGAGAAATCTTTTTTCCAATGTGGAAATGACCCTCAATGATTCCATCAAATGTAAATAAGTGTCGCTTTTGGTAAGCTTGAATCCTTTTTGAAGCAAAATCAAGAAAATAGAAAGAATGTTGTCTTACAGCCTTGAGTTCGAGCTTTTTTTCAATCTCCTCATAGAGCTCTCCAGCACTTAGATAATCAATGAATTTTAGAAGTTTGGGGATCTTAGTGAGGGTTTGGATGTAGAGTTCATAGCTTCGTCCTAGATATAGATCTCCATGTGCTAGAAGATAGGTTCTTCCTTCAAACTTTGCAAGCAGGGGTTGTTTCTTGCGAGGAACAAAGTAAGTATTTAAAAGAAGCCCTATTTTTTTGATGGAAGAGAGAAAAAAATCATGATTACCCTCAAGCCAAATGATTTCAACTCCCTTTTTTTCTATGGAATCAAGGAGGATGAGAAGTTCCATCTTGCTTTCAACACTACTTTTGAGATTGCCTAGCAAGACTTGAGTGATGTCTCCCATAAGAATGAGCTGGCTTGGAGGTGAAGCCAAGAGATCAGAGAGATAGTCCAAAAGCGCTCTAGCCTTGTGGCTAAAATGAGAATCCGCGATAAAAATCGCATCAGCGTTGAGTTTAAGGCACATAGGCAATCTTTGGGATTCCTAAATCTTGGGGAAGTTCAAACATTAGATTGGCATTTACCATCGCTTGTGAGCTTGCCCCTCTAAGGAGATTATCAATACTGCTACTGATAAAAAGATCAGAACCCAAAGCTTTGGCAAAGAGATCGCAAAAATGTGTTCCACTCACTTGCTTGACCTCAGGCGGAGTTTTTCTTATTCGGATAAAAGGCTGATTGCCATAGCTTTGCTCCAAAACTTCAAGAGGATCGATAGTTTCTTTGAGTTTGGCATAGATACTTACTAGCATGCCACGCGTAAATGGACAGAGATGGGGGATAAAATTGACTTGCAAATCTTGCTTGCCAAAATAGGAGATTTTTTCTTGGATTTCAATTTGGTGACGATGCTCAAGCGGGGAGTAGGCAAAGAGATTTTCGTTGATTCTGCTGTAATGACTTGTGGGACTTGGAGTTTTACCCGCTCCACTTACGCCGCTTTTAGCATCGACAAAAAGACTGCCTCCTTCAATATAGGGTATAAAAGGCAAGACTGCTAGCAGGGTAGCTGTGGGATAGCATCCTGGATTGGCAACTAGACGAGCTTGAGCGATCTTGCTGGCATTGTATTCGGGCAATCCATAGACGGCGTGAGAGAGGTTTTGTGGATCAAGGTGAGGGCAGTAGTTGGCTTCATAGTTTTGCAGGCTTAGGCGATAATCTGCAGAGAGATCGACAACTTTGATTCCCCGCTCAAGCAAGGCTTTGGCATATTGCATTGCGCTTTTGTGAGGGAGGGCGAGAAAGACAAGTTCGCAACTTTTTGCGATTTTCTCCATATCACTTGTTTGCACTTCTTGGCTAAGCACTCCTAGGAGTGAGGGATGAATAGAGGCAATCTCTTCTTGTGTCGAGCCTCCAAGGTAGCTGAGCTCAAAGATTGGATGAGAGAGGAGGAGTTTGAGGAGTTCTAGACCTGTATAACCACTTACGCCCAAGATCCCTATAGGGATTTTTTTCATTGTTTATCCTTAAAAAATGAGAAATAACCATCTTGGAGATTCTTCTGCTCACTTCTTGAGAGAGCCAAATCCCCCCTTTTGCAATCTTTTCTAATCGTGCTCCCTGCGGCGATTAGCACTTCATCTTCAATCGTGAGGGGGGCGATGAGTTGGGAGTCTGATCCGATAAAAACATTTTTACCAATCTTTGTTTTGTGTTTTGCCTTGCCATCGTAATTGCAAGTGATCACACCTGCTCCAATATTGCTACCCTCATCAATCTCACTATCCCCTAAGTAACTTAAGTGACCAGCTTTGATCCCTGTGAGTTTGGAGTTTTTGATCTCTACGAAATTGCCGATGTGTGAATTTTTGATCTCACTCCCTGGGCGAATATGAGCCATAGGACCAATGTCACTATGGATGATTTGCGAGTTTTGGATGACACTATGAGCTTTGATATGCGAGTCTTTGATCAGAGTTTTTCCGCGCAATTGGACACCTTGTTCGATTTCGCATTCTCCTTCAAAGCACACTCCTTTTTCAAGGTAAATCGTGTGGGGCAGCTGCATTCTAACCCCCGCTTTCATTGCTTGAAGTCTTAAGCGCTCAAGCATGATTTCTTCTGCTTTTGCAAGTTGGCTTTTGTCATTGATTCCACTGAATTCTTCTTCGCTCACTTCAATACTTGAAATAGAAATCCCATCAGCAGCAGCAAGCTTAATGACATCAGTGAGATAATATTCATTTTGTGCATTTTGTGCATTGAGCTTGGGAAGATAGTTTTCTAAAACGGACCGATGAAAGCTATAAACTCCAGAGTTGATTGTGCAAATGCGTTTCTGTTCCTCATTGGCGTCTTTTTCTTCAACGATGGCTTTTACACTCCCATTTTCTAGGATTACACGCCCATAACCATAAGGGGTTTTTGAAGAGATGACTCCCATATTGATAGGTGATTTGTTTAAAAAGGGCTTTAGAGAATCTGAAGTTATAAGGGGCATATCTCCATTGAGAATGAGCAATTGTGAATGCTTAGTATGGAGGAGTTTGCCATTTTGCATCAGTGCTCCCCCTGTTCCAGGAAAATTCAGAAAATCTTGGAGGACAAAGGAGAGATGTGTAAATGAGGGGTGATTTTTGAAATGTGCGATACAAACCTCTTCAATCTTTTGAGCTTGGTTATAAAGAACCACTTGCACATCATCACTTAAGCCTAAGGCACATTCAATGCTATAAAATAGCAATTCCTCTCCGCAAATCCTGTGCAAAACTTTGGGGAGGCTTGATTTCATTCTTGTCCCATTGCCTGCTGCCAAAATGATCACCGATAACGCCATTGTATCCTCGTCAATACTATGAATTATATGGTGTGGATTTTATCACAAGTCTTTGGGACTTGTGTATAATGGACACAGCAAGAAAACATAGTCTCATAGGCACTATTAGCATTATTTTAAGCGTTAGGAAATACTTAAGTGTTGAAGAAAATTATCCCTTTATTCTTTATTGTTTTTGGTTTGTATCTCTATGCCCAACCTGAACCTCCTGTTGTTAATCTCTCTTTGAGCGCACCCAATGAGCCACAGGAACTTGTCAATACACTTAATGTCGTCATCGTGATGACTTTGCTTGTGTTGGCTCCCTCATTGATTTTGGTGATGACAAGCTTTACACGCATTATTATTATCTTTGCTTTTTTGCGCACTGCACTTGGCACTCAGCAAAGCCCACCGACACAAGTGCTTGTAAGTCTTTCGCTAATCCTGACTTTTTTTATTATGGAGCCCACGGTGAAGAGGGCTTATGATGAGGGGATTAAGCCTTATGTAGCAAAACAGATTTCTTATGATGTTGCTTTTGAGAGAGGGGTGAAGCCTTTTAAGGAATTTATGATGAGCAACACACGAGAGAAAGATTTGGCTTTGTTTTATCGAATCCGCGGGATAGAAAACCCAAACAATGTCGATGAGGTGCCATTGACGACACTTATCCCTGCCTTTATGATTAGCGAGCTTAAAACTGCTTTTCAGGTTGGCTTTCTCCTCTACTTGCCTTTTTTGGTGATTGATATGGTGGTGAGTTCGATTTTGATGGCGATGGGGATGATGATGCTCCCTCCTGTGATGATTTCTTTGCCTTTTAAGATTCTTGTTTTTGTGCTTGTGGATGGTTTCAATCTTCTTGTGGGGAATCTTGTCGCATCATTTAAATGATTTGAGCCGGGCTTCTTATTGTGGTATAAAGTTTAGGCAGCAATCTGCATACTATCATTGATAAGGAGAAATGATGAAAAACAATCGTATTAGCTTTCTTGATGGTCTAGAGAAGGTCGGAAATTTTCTACCTCATCCTGTCGTGCTATTTGTCTTGCTGATTGGAATTGTGATTGTCGCTTCAGCAATTGCTAGCTTTGTAGGACTCTCTGTTGTCGATCCTAGAGATCCTTCTAAAACAATCGCAGTAATTAATCTTATGAGTATGAAAGAATTTGTTCATCTTGCGACAAGTCTTGTTAGCAATTTCTCATCTTTCCCTCCTCTTGGCTCTGTTTTGATTGCTATGCTTGGTGTTGGGGTTGCAGAGCATTCTGGTTTCTTATCTACAGCTATTCGTGCCCTTGTGATTCGTTCACCCAAAAAACTCATCACAGTTATGGTGGTTTTTGCAGGGATTATGTCTAATCTTGCTTCAGATATTGGCTATGTCGTGCTGATCCCTTTGGCAGGGATTGTGTTTTATTCTGTGGGAAGACATCCGCTTGCAGGAATTGCTGCAGCATTTGCTGGAGTAAGTGGAGGCTTTAGTGCCAATCTTTTCATCGGCACTCTTGATCCCATCCTTGCGGGTCTAACTCAGCAGTCTGCTCGCTTGATTGATCCTAATTATGTGGTGGGCGTTGAGGCGAATTGGTATTTTATGTTTGCTAGCACTTTTTTGATTGTGCTATTGGGCTATTTTGTCACAGAAAAAATCATTGAACCTCACCTAGGAGAATATCACCAAGAAAGCCCTAGAGAGTCTATTGCACTCTCCGCACTTGAGCAAAAGGGTCTAGTCTATGCCTTTTTTGGAATGCTAGCTTTTATTGCCCTTGTCGCTTTATGCATTTTTCCAGAATCAAGTCCTTTTCGTAATGCCAGCACGGGTTCATTGATTGGATCTCCGTTTTTTAAGGGCATTATCTTTTTTGTTTTCTTCGGCTTTGTAGTCCCTGGAGTGATTTATGGCTTTGTGGTTGGGACTTTTAAAAACCTTAATGATGTCTTTGAGTCTATGGCTAAGGCGATGCAAGCGATGGGAATGTATCTTGTGATTATTTTCTTTGTAGCTCAGTTTCTAGCACTCTTTTCTTGGAGTAATTTTGGTTCAGTCATTGCAATCAAAGGGGCTAATTTCCTCAAAGGTTTAAATCTTGATGCTGGAGTGTTGTTGATCGGTTTTGTGCTCATTAGCGCTACTATCAACCTCTTTATCGCTTCAGCGTCTGCTCAGTGGGCGCTAATCTCTCCTATTTTTGTCCCAATGCTTATGCTCCTTGGTTATTCGCCGGAGGTGATTCAAGCTGCTTATCGAATCGGGGATTCTGTGACAAATATTATCACCCCACTTTTAGCCTATCTCCCCGTGATCCTTGTGGCAGCAATGAAATATAAGAAAGACATCAAAATGGGGACGATGATTTCGATGATGTTCCCTTATAGTATGGTTTTTTTGCTTGGGTGGTGTGCCTTGCTTTATATTTGGGTTTTTGTCTTTGGTCTTCCTGTGGGTCCAGGGAGTGCGATTTGGTATAAGGCAAGTTTGTGAGCTGTGAGTTTTGGGGGGAGTGCGGGGGTTGTTCTCTTCCCTTGAGTTATGAAGATCAACTCAAACAAAAGATTCAATCTTTTGAGACTCTAAATATTGGCAGGCTTACAAAAATCTTTGAAAGTCCCAAAGAAGGTTTTCGATCAAGGGCTGAGTTTAAAATCTTCCGCGATGACAGTGGTTTGCATCTGGCGATGTTTGCAGGGAAAAAGCCTGTAGTGATCGCGAATTGCCCCATTCTTCTCCCACATTTGCAAGAAAAATTGCAAGAGTTGATGAGCTATCTTAGGAATCATTTGGATTTTGCCCATAAGCTTTTTTCTCTTGAAGTGATGGGGGGAGTGGAGGGGGGCTGTTTGCTCACGCTGATCTATCATCGCAGGCTTGATGCTTTATGGGAAGAGGAGGCAAGAGCTTTGGCTCAAAGCTTGGGAATACAGCTCATAGGGAGATCGCGGGGGCAAAAGATTATCCTAGGGGGAGATGGCTTAGAGGATAGGGTTTGCGTAGATGGGCAGGATTATCGCTTCTTGCGCTATGACAATGGGTTTTCTCAGCCCAATCCTTATATGAATGTCAAGATGTTAGGGTTTGCTCTCTCTTGCGTGAGAGAGCGGGAGGCTAGAGACTTGCTAGAGCTCTATTGTGGAGGAGGGAATTTTACGATTCCACTAAGCAGGGCTTTCAATCAAGTTTTTGCCACAGAGCTTGCTAAAAGCTCGATTAAGGCTTTAAACCACAATCTTGCTCTTAATCGTGTAGAGAATGTGAGCTGTGTGAGATTGAGTGGCAAGGAGAGTATTGAGGCTTTGAGTGAAGTGAGGGAGTTTCGCCGCCTAAAGGGGATCAATCTTGCAGACTATGAGTTTAGCCACTTGCTTGTCGATCCTCCACGCAGTGGGATTGGGGATAGAGAGATGTTAAATTTTATGAGGAGATTCCCCAATATCCTCTATATCTCTTGCAATCCGCTCACACTCAAAAAAGATTTAGAGATTTTGGAGCAAACTCATAGCATCCAAAGGCTCGCCATCTTTGATCAATTCCCCTACACGCACCATCTGGAGTGCGGAGTGTGGCTTGAGGGCAAAGAGGCTTGATTTTTATTTTTCGTTTTGATTAAAATTGGACTTTGAATTTTAAGCGAGAAGGATACATAAGATAAATGAAAGAAAATATTAAAGCTTTTTTACCACCAGTTTTTGTGAATGTTTTATCTAGCGTTCTTGGAAGGAAGTTGGAATATATTGGAAGATATCCTTCATTTTCTGACGCCAATGTTTTTGCTCAACAACTCAGAGAAAAACAAGGATACAAGGGGTTTGATCG
>CAUWEE010000035.1:0-7577 GCA_963557095.1 uncultured Helicobacter sp.
CATTTTTACCTGAATCATCTCACCTATGGAAAAAGCAAAATGTCTAGGATTTTTGAGCACCCGCTCAATGCCAGGAGAACTCACTTCTAAAATATATTTGGAAGAGATTGGATCTTCCACATCCAAAAAAGGAGAGATAAGATTGCTCACCTCTTGACATTTATCAAGATTTACCCCATCTTTAGCATAAAGACTAATGCGCAAAATATCTTGGCCAAACTCCTTAACAAGCTCAATCCCATAAAGCTCGCAACCGCAACTTTGAATATATTTTTCGATTTTTTCTTGTATGTGAGGAGAAATCACTGCTCTTTCCTTTCTTTGGCAATTTGTTCAAAGATCTCATCCAAAGCATTGCCCAAACTTAAACTATCATCGAACTTAAAGCTTAATTTTGGACACTTAAACCACCCGCTTGCTCCCAAAATATACTCTCTTAAGATTCCCTCTGCCTTTTTGATCTCTTTGAGTATCAATCTTCTTTCTTGGGGACTAAGATCACTTGATTCGATAAAAACCTCAGCGTGATATTTTCCTTTTGAACAAAGCACATCTGTAATGCTAAGCGTGTTGAGATTGGGATTGGAAAGACTGCTTAGCGCTTCGCTTACAAGTTCTTTGAGCAAGGATTGAGATCGCTGGAGTCTAATTGATTCCATTAAATACCCTGTTTTTTGGCTATCTCACGATAGGTTTCAAACACATCGCCCACTCTAATATCATTGAAGCCCTCAAGCATAATCCCACACTCATAACCTTTGGCGACTTCTTTGGCATCATCTTTAAATCTCTTGAGTGAGGCAATAGAACCTGTATGCACAACAACACCATTGCGGATAAGCCGAACTTTGATCCCTCTTTGAATGCTACCATCAACCACAAAACAACCAGCGATTGTTCCTACTTTTGCGATATTGAAAGTCTCTCGAACTTCAGCTTGTCCTGTATTTTCTTCCTCAAAAACTGGTGACATCATTCCAGAAACCAAAGCCTTAACATCATCGATAAGAGCATAAATAATGGAGTAAGTTTTAATCTCTATTGCCATTTCTTTGGCCTTATTTTTAACACTTCCTGTTGGACGCACATTAAAACCCAAAATCACGCAATTTTCTGATGCCGAAGCCAAAGAAATATCACTTTCTGAGATTCCGCCCACACCAAAACTGATAATATTGATTGCAACCTCATCGTTATTGAGTTTAAGTAGGCTTGCCTTGATCGCTTCAAGAGAACCTTGTGTATCTGCCTTGACAATCACAGGCAAAGATTTGAGCTGCCCTTTGGCAACCATTTCACCAAGTTCATCAAAGCTTACTTTTGTGCTTTTACTTAACTCTTTTTGCCTCAAGTAAGCTGCTTTTTGCATAGCGTGATCGCGCGCGATACTATCATTTTCTACACTCAACAAGCTCGCTCCAGCACTTGGAACTTCAGAAAGTCCAACGACAACAGCAACACCTGAAGGATAGAGAGCTTGGACATTTTCTCCCTTATCATTAAGCAAGGCTCGCACACGCCCAAAAGCTGTATCTGCCACAATAGGATTTCCCACTTTCAAAACCCCATTTTGAACAATAATTGTTGCCACAGGCCCCCTGCCTTTTTCCAAACTTCCCTCCAAAACAATGGCTTTAGCATGATTGGAATGAGTGGCTTTGAGCTCCATAATTTCAGCCTGAACCAAAATATTCTCCAACAAATCCTCAATCCCCTCCCCAGTTTTCGCAGAAAGCGGGATAAAATCATAATCTCCACCCCACTCACTTGGAGTAAATCCAAGTTCAGCACACTCTGCTTTTGCCTTATCGGGATTGGCATTTTCTTTATCCATTTTATTGATGGCAATAATGATTTGCACCCCTGCTGCTTTAGCATGATTGAGTGCTTCAATCGTTTGTTGTTTCACGCCATCATCAGCAGCGACCACAATCACGGCAATATCTGTTACTTGAGCACCACGCGAACGCTGGAGTATCAATAAAAGAAATCATCTTTCCATTTTTCTCCACCATATAAGCCCCAATATGCTGAGTGATACCCCCAGCTTCTCCACTTGCTACGCGAGAATCTCTAATTTTGTCAAGCAAAGAAGTTTTGCCATGATCAACATGCCCCATAATCGTAACCACAGGCGGACGCTCAAATAACTCTAATCCCTCAGTATTCTCCTGTATTTCAAGCTCTGGGACAATATTCTGAAAAGTAATCTCCATACTAAATTCTTCAGCCAAGATTTCAATAGCATCACGATCCAAAAAGTCGTTCTTAGTGACCATTACACCAAGCTTAAACAAAGCTCCAATCACATCTTTAAGTTCTCGTCCAGCAATATCTGCAAACTCATACACTCGAATTTCTTCAGGGATAGAAATTGCGGTTTGAGCAGATTTTTTCTCCGTAATAGCAGGAGGGGTTCTACGCTTCTTTCGATCTCGACGAATACTCCCCTCATTAACCCACTTATTTCGCTTTTGAATCTGAACGCGATCGACAAGCGCTTGTTTAGCACGATTTTCTTCATCCTCATTCTTAAGTTCTTGTTCATGCAAGTCAAACAAAACAATCTCATCACTCTCATCTTCAAAACTATTACCAAACTCTCGATCAAAATCCATTTTTTGCTCATTTTGTTTGTGCGAAACATGTAGCTTTGGCTTGTCTTTTTTGCGAACTTTGATCTGGAGCTCTTCTGTATCTTCTTGTTTGATCTCTTGAAATAAGTCTTTAATATTTGGAGCAAGGGAGGCAAGTTTTGGCTCTTCTTTTTTGAGCCTATCTTGCGCCTCTTTTCCCTTCTTAACAATCGTAATGCCCCCACGACGATTGAGCAAATTCCCACCACCAAGAGCTGGGCTCATCTGCTTTTTAACTTCTACTTCTTGATTGTTTGCATTTTCTTCAGGCTTTTGAAATTCCTCATCCTTTTTCTCATCAGCTACATTTGCTTTCTTGGTTTGCTCTAGTTTTCGCTTGCTTTTAGAAGGTTTTTGACTATCCTTATTTTCTTGCTCTTTATCTGCTTTTTTAGATGCTTGAGTTTGCTTAGGAGCAACCCCGCTCATAATATAACTTGCAAGCTTTTCTGCATCCTCATCCTCTTTGACATTGTTGATTGCTAGCTCTGTGGCAAATTCCCTAATTGTGATTCCCATAAGGTGATAATCTCCTTTATTTGATTTTTACTTTGGGTATTGAGTTTCTTGATTTTGATAATCCTATCTTCAATTTTTGGATGTTTCAAGCAGGCCGAACAAAGATAAAAACTCCTTCCCACTCCTGCAAAAAATACAATCTTTTCCTCACCAATTGATAGTCTTAATAAGGTCTTTTGTAAAAAACGTTTTCGACAAGAAATGCACATTCTTATACTTTTTTCGCAGGCCACTAAAGCATCTCTCCAAAATTAAGCATTCTACCAAATTAGCCTTGTCTCAACACACCTAAATTATCAAAATCCAAGGACAAAACCCTAAACTCTGCAAAACGATGACTTAAGCCTGTAGCCAGTCTTTGCTGATCCTCTGCAAAACACAGGCTAAAAATACTTGATCCACTTCCAGAAAGCGTGCTCATAAGGGCTCCATTTGCCAATGCATATTTTTGCACATCTTTAAGAATAGGGTAATGCTGCATCCTTCGATCTTGATGAAGCATATCCTTGCTTGCAACGCGCAAAAGTTCCCACTTGCCACTCCAAAAAACCCCACTTAAAAAACTTGCATGAGAAATATTAAAAACGCATTCCTCAGCAGTATAGTGTGAGGGCAAAATAGATCGCAATCGTTTTGTGTTCATCGGCTTATTTGGGACGACAACAACAGCTTTCAAATCTTTAGGCAAACTCTGCTTGAGGTAAAACACTCTTTGTCTTTCAAGCATTGAGATAACAAAGCCTCCAAAAGCTGCTGGAGCGATATTGTCTGGATGCTTTTCATACTTAATCGCACAATTTAAGATCGCCCCCTTATCAAGCCGCTTACCCGCATGCAAAAAAGCTGCACTAATTGCGCCTATAATCATTGCAGAACTGCTTCCCATTCCCCTAGAAATTGGAATCTGATTGGATAAATGAAAATGAAAGTGTTCCTTTGTCCCACTTAAGTTCTCAAAAGTATCTTTAAAGATCCTCACAAACAAATTTGTTTCATCTGCTTTTAATCTCTCTGATCCTTCGCCTTTAATAATGACTTTTGTCTCTTTTGCAAGAGTAATTTTGAAGCGATTTCTGAAATTAAGAGAAAGTCCAAGACAATCAAACCCTGGGCCAAGATTGGCACTTGTTGCGGGAACACTAATAAGCAAATTTACTCCTTAAACTGCTGGAAGCACATATAAAGGCTCGCATTCTGTTTTGAAATCTTCCTCAAAAAGGATTTGAGGCAATGCAAATTCACAAGTAGGTAAAACTTCAAATTTTTTAAGCAAAATTTCTTCTTCTTTAATGAAATATTGATTCCCAAAAGCTTTGATAGGGGCATTTGCATTGAAATAAAAGGAATCTACACAAAAAAGCTCAACATCTTCTGCAATCTGCAAGGTCTGCAAAAATAAATGTGTCAATTTAATTGCCGTAAAGTTCCCTGGCCCTCTAGCATAAAAAATTCTTTTAATTTTGTGCGCTTTGATAAGAAGCTGAATTTCACTTAAGGCATTAAGCGTCTTTTGAGCAGTTTGAAAGGATTGAATAAGCTTTCCGTTTTCATAAATTCCATATAGAATCGGCGAAATGCAAGATAGCAAAACCAAATCATTGCTCTGTTGCATAGGCATATTCCACCTCTTTTTCTTGTGCATCTTCTGAAAGAGTAATGACTTCATAGGCATCGCTTTGACTTAAAATTTGTTTTGTCAATAGGTGATTAAGCTTATGACTTCCAGCAAAAGACACATAAGTCCCAATCAAAGGCATTCCCAAAATCGCCATATCTCCAATCGCATCCAAAATTTTATGGCGCGCAAACTCCTCAGAATAACGCAAACCCTCTTTATTTAAGATTCCATTTTCATCAAGCACAATACAATTATGCAAGCCTCCACCTTTTGCAAGTCCAATTGATCGTAAATAATTTACCTCATTCAAAAATCCAAAGGTTCTTGCCCGTGCAATCTCTTCTTTGTAGGCTTGAGTGCTAAATTTGAAGCGATAATTTTGTTCTTTGATACTTGGGTGATTGAATTTGATTTTAAAATCAAATATTGTTTGATCACTTGGCTCGATACGGACAAACTTCTCTCCATCTTTAACCTCAATAGGCTTTTTAATCTCAATGGCTTTTTTACCAATATCTAAGACCTGCAATCCTGCTTCATCAAGCAAAGCACAATAGCCAATCGCACTACCATCCATAATAGGTATCTCTTCATTATCCACACTTACAAGCAAATTATCAATACCATAAGCATGCACCGCGGAAAGTAAATGTTCAATCGTGCTAATTTTTGCCCCATCTCTTCCCAAAACTGTCGCCATTGTGGTATCGATCACATTATCTGGATGCAAAGGGATTTTTAGCCCCAAATCCACTCGAAAAAATACAATCCCGCTATTTGCTGGCAATGGATCTAGACTCATCTTTACGGGCACACCTTTATGAAGACCGATTCCTACGACTTCAACATGTTTCTTAATTGTGGTTTGTTTCATTTTTTAATCCTCGAATTATTTCTTCACCCTTTTGCAAAACACCTGTAATATTGTTTTTAATCCATTTGCTATCCATCCACTCACTAATACGCACAAAATGCCCTTGAACAATCATTCCAAAATGCAAATGATCGCCAAATGCCCAACCCGTAGAACCTGTATAAGCAAGAATTGCCCCGCTCTTCAAGACATCACCGAGCTTGACATTAAAAGTTGAAATATGCGAATAAGATGAAGAAATCCCCAATGTATGATAAACAACAATTGTGTTTCCATAAAGTCCAAGCCTCTTATCTAGAGCAACCCTTCCAGGATTGGAGAGCAAAATTGGAGCATGTTTTGTGCTTGCCATATCAAGCCCCAAATGATAAGAGTTACTAATATTTTCATCTTTATAATAATAATGCCTTGAATCCCCAAAAGTCCCGACCACTTGCCCTCCCTTCAAAGGATAAAAGCGATTAAAGTTAATGGCATTCTCGATGAGATCAAAAGTAAAGGTAGTTGAAGCTTGATAAATTTCGCTTTCATCTTCCTCCCGAATTGTCTCATTGAGATATTTAAATTTCTCGGAATTTGCAGCAAAGGTGCTAGGCTCTCTTTTTTTAATTTGAAGAAGCATTGAATGCACTTTTTCAAAATTCTTATCCTGTAATTTAAGCGTAGAATCCCTATAGCCCTTTGTTCTTTTTACAATTGCAACACGATGTTTTGTCTCATTGTTGGCGTAATCTGTTGCAATAATTGTGGGGGAAAAAGTATTATTTTTGATTGGCCAAGCCACAGCAACAGCATAATACCCCTTAGCAATATAGGGAAAAGGCTTAAACTCATCCACACCATTGCTAAAAACCACTTTTTTAAGATTCTCATCTTGAGCCTTAAAAACAATCAAGGCGCTTCCTCCATAGGTGATAGCAAAAGAAGAAGAAAGCACTTCCACCTTTGGTGCAACAGAATCAAAAGTAAGATCAATTTGCTTTGTAGCCATATTTCCACTGAAAAAGTTTGCATTGCTCCAATCTGTCACACTGATCACATAATGCAACTTCTCACCATCTTTAAGCGCAATCTTTGGGATAGGAAGAGCAATTTTGAGCTCTTTTGGCTTATCTAAAACTACTTCTTTTATATCAAGAACTTTTGCTCCATTCTCCAAAGTCGCAACAACTGAATATTCTTTGATACTGCTCTTGTCTTTAAAAACAAGGGGCATTTCAACTTTTGGATTCCAAAACGACACATTCTCCATAATAATTGCTGGAGATTCTTGCTCAAAAAGATCAGATTTGCTTGCAAAATAAACAAGCGTTACGATCAAAACAAAAAACAAAAAAACAAAAAACCCCTTATAACTGCTCTGTCTTCTATAGCCTCTAATTCTTGCCATTCTTATCCTGAAATTTAATTGATTTCTCTAAAAATTGTTTGCACAATCAAATTGTCTAAAATCATAGCAAAATCATCCTTTAGAACTCAAAACGATTTTGTTTGCCCTGCAACTGTTCCAAGCGAATAACTTCTTTAAGCAAAGTCGCCACTGCAACAAACATATCATCCTCAATGGGATGATCAATCTCAATCCTTGAGTAAAGCTCTCTAGCCAAAGGAGGATTCTCAATCACCTGAATTTCATGCTCTCTTGCAATACTTTTAATCCGAATAGCCAAATGATCGATTCCCTTTGCCACAACAATTGGCACCCCAAACTTCTCCTTATCCTCCTTGCTAAAGCGCAATGCCACAGCATAATGTGTTGGATTTGTAACTACAACAGAAGCAGAAGGGATATTTTTCATCATTCGATTCATTGCCATCTTGAGCTGCATTTGTCTGATTTTTTGCTTGATCTCAGGGCTTCCTTCTTGTTGCTTATGTTCATCTTTGAGCTCCTTCTTGCTCATTTTAAGTGATTTGGTGTATTGATATT
>CAUWEE010000036.1:0-7468 GCA_963557095.1 uncultured Helicobacter sp.
AAAGATACAAAACAATCTGTTTGCCATAAACAATCACATTCTATCTCCCAACAATTTTTCATACCAATCTTTAGACGATAGATCTGTTATCTTAGAGAGAATTTTAGCTTTGACTTTGGGCGGAATATCAAGTTCCATAACTTCAGCACTCCCTATTTTTTTCTCACATTTCAAAGACGAAAACCGCAAAACTAAGGCCCATTCCCCATGAAGATTCTGTCCCTGAATTTGACAAAGCACATTTTCAACCTTCCCTCTAAAAAAGCGCTCAAATTTTTTAGTCATCTCCTTAATTGCAAATACTTCGCACTTTTGATCAATTTCTCTCAAATCCTGCAGAGTTTCAAAAATACGATGGGGAGCTTCAAAGGCGATTAAAGGCAAGTTTATTGCACTCAAAATTTCCCTCCATTGAAGTAGTTTCATCCGTCTCTCTGCCCTCTTATGAGGCAAAAATCCATCAAAAACAAAGCCCCCATCTCCAAAACCACTATAGCAATAAGCTAAAGTTGAGGCACTTCCTCCAGGTAAAACCTCATAAGGAAGCCCAAATTGCTGAGCATATCGCACTAACATACTCCCAGGATCACTGATACAAGGCATCCCAGCATCACTCATAAAAATCACAATGGGATCAAAAAATGAAGGATCTAGTTTGTCAAAGAAGTCATCTTGATTGTGAGAATGAAAAGAAAAAAAGCATCTCTCTTTTTGGAGCAAAAAGCCTTTTTGCTCCAAAAGCGAAAGAAGTTTGCGAGTAAGCCGTGTATCCTCGCATAAGAAAACCTCTCCCTTTTGCAAAATCTCCAATACTCTTAGCGTAATATCCGAAAGATTGCCGATGGGGCTAGGCAATAAATAAAGCACTATTTATTTTGACTATATTTTTGGCGGAATCTCTCTACTCTTCCTGTTGCATCAGCAATCTTGTCGCTCCCTGTATAAAATGGATGGCAAAAACTTGAAATATCGATTCTAAGCTCGCTCTTTGTGCTCATCACTTCAATCGTCTTCCCACTTGTAACACAGGTCACCTTGCATGGGACATATTCTGGATGTATTCCCTTTCTCATCATAATTTCCTTATTGTTATTTTCAAACTTGCGATTTTAACGAAAAACTCAACTAATTTATTGAAAAAAGCTTGAGTGCTTCTTTGATAATTTCTGATGTATTCTGAGCCTTGATTTTTTTAAACACCTTGTCAATTTCGCTTTTTTTAAATCCCAAATTTTCAAGCGCAAGAGAGGCTTGAGACAAGGCTTCTTGATTCTTGTCCTTGTGCGAAAAATCAAAAAATCCTGCTAAATCAAGCATAATCTTGCTTGCTCCTTTAGCTCCAATCCCAGGAACTTTTTGCAAAGCCCCAATATTTTTACTCTCTACAATTTGAGCAAAATCTTGAGGGCTAAATGTTGAAAGAATAGCCATTGCCACCTTTGGACCTACACCGCTAATTTTAATTAAGCGTTCAAAAATTTCTTGCTCCATTTTTTGAGTAAAGCCAAAGAGCAAATAAGCGTCCTCACGAATAATTTCACTAATAAAAAGCCTGACTTCCATTTCTTTTTTTAAATCCAAAGCACAAAGTAGAGAAACATAAATTCCATATAGCACCCCATTTGTTTCCAACACAAGCTGATTGTGCTCAAGGCTTTCAATTCTACCTCTTAAACCAACAATCATTTAAAACTTCTCCTTAATCAACTTATGAGTTTGAGGATCAATGACAACATTCACCCTTTCTCCATCTTCAATAAGCAAAGTCTCTTTTGCATCACGAACCAAATCAAAGTATTCAACCTGATTCTGTTCCACCCAAGCACAACGGCAAATTAATTTTGCCTCAAGGCTTGCTTGACCAATGGGTTCGAGTTCAGCTTTAATTTGTTGAGCAATTTCTTGATATTCTGAAATCTTTTCTTGCACCTGCTTAAGCTTTTCGCAGACCTGAACATGTTGTTCAATAGCATTGACAATATAAGGCTGCGTTTGTAATCCCATTTTTAGATTCTGCATAAAAATTTCCTGAAATCGCTTGATTGCGACGCTGCTTTGCTTAATTTTCTCGGCCTCTATTCGATAAACCTGACTTGATTGAGCAATAAAATGAAGGTATCTCTGATATCTTTTTTGGATATTCTCAATTCGAATGCGATTTTCATAAAAGGCGCAACTATCAATTTTGAGATTATTTCCTCCTTTAACCATATTGGAAATTTCCAACTCTTCAGAAAAAGCAATCTTATTATTTGCTCTTAAATTCCTAATCACTGCTTTATTGCAATGAATTTCTCCCCCGACAATATCCCCAATCTCTCCCTCTTGACATTCAATCTTGCCCCCTTCGCATAAATTAACTTTTGCTTTCACACATTTTAAAAAGCCCTTATGAAGTGAAATTTCAGCATAATCTGCATAAATTTCAACCCCTTGATGCATATGCCCTGTAATCACACATTGCTCAGACCTCAAAATAACCCCCTGATCAATTCCTCCATCTATACGCATAGTTTTTGCTTCCAAAACAATGCCTGAACCAACAGCATCCTTGTTAGCAGAATTTGTCTTCACTCTTAGCTCAAACTCACATTCAATCCCCCCTAGCAAATTCCCCATATTACGATGATTGATTTCTTCAAAAGAAAAATCTTTTATTAAAATCAAGCCACTTGAATTAAGCCCCACAAAACCATCTTTTAAATTTTTATAAATCAAACATTCTTCTTGTTCTTCAACTAAAAAATCTCCATCCAATGCTCCAAATTCAAACGAAACAGGTTCTCGTTTTACTACATTCACAAACTTGCCCAACAAATTCCGTCCATCTCGACCATTGCGACACTTGAACAATTTCCCCACAATGCTCTCTGCTTTTGCCGCATAAGAAGAATTTTCCAAACTTTGTTTATTTCTAAGTTCCCACTCTTTTTGGAGAGTAAAGAAAAAAGAAGCATCAATAACAGGCTGATAGATTTCACTTCGTTCCAATAAGATTCTTTTTGTTTGCCCTAGTCCATCCTCTGCTCCATCAAACTTTTCTCGAATTTCTTTAGCATCGCTTAACACAGGAGAGAAATCTTTAAAAATCACTCCCAAAAAGGCTTTTTTTGCATTGATTTTTTTGTGGATTTTCTCTATATTTACAAAATTTTTGTAATAAACATCACGACTACATACCAAGCATAATCGACTCTGATCCAAATCAAGCTCAAGATCAAAAGGCAACAATTCTTCTTCTTGCCTAATCACTAAATCATAAGCCTGAGTTAGCTCACAATGCTCTGCCTCATATTTTTTGCTCTCAAAAAAACTTGCAGCCTCTTCATCACTAAGCTCCCTCCTGCTTCCCTCATCCTCTGTAATAAAAGTATAAACTTTTAAGATTTCATAGCTTAAAGCTTTGATCTCTGTCTTAAAAAGAATTGAAGCTTTCTCCAATTCACGAAGAACATCAAAACATTTTTCAATATGCACTGCACCATTTCCACTTCTTGTCTCTTTCAAAGATCTCGCCCTCCAATCTCAACTTAATGTTTAGCAAATTAGAGCCTCTTCTCTTGCCCTCTTCATCAATACAATATTGGGTTAAAATTATTCAAAAATTTAAAAAGAGATTTTAACTCAAGGACCACCAAAATTGCTCAGAAAAGCCTTTTTTTCCAACAGTAGCGGAATCTTATGTTCAAGAATTTTTGGTTTTTTTCGTGATGTATGCATGGCTTCAACTCTTGGAGCAGGAATTTATAGCGATATCTTTTTTATAGCCTTTAAGCTGCCCAATCTGTTTCGGCGGATTTTTGGAGAAGGAGCTTTTATTCAGAGCTTTTTGCCTTCTTTTATCCATGCTCGATACAAAGGAATTTTTGCCCTAAGTGTTGGAGGGATCTTTTCTTTACTGCTTATCATTTTAAGCCTTATTGTGGCCTTGTTTAGTGGATTTTTTACCAAACTCTTAGCCTTTGGATTCTCCCAAGAAACAATCCTCATCGCCTCTCCTATTGTGAGTATTAATTTTTGGTATCTCTTTTTAGTTTTTTGCACAACCTTTCTAAGTGCTCTTCTGCAATACAAAAATGTCTTTTGGGTCAATGCTTACAATACCGCTCTTCTAAATATTGCAATGATTCTCGCACTCTATTACTCCCAAGATTTTGACAAACTACAAATTGTCTATATCTTGAGCTATGGGGTGCTTTGTGGAGGGATCGCACAGATTCTGCTTCACTTCTATCCCCTCTACTCTCTTGGTTTTTTTAGATTATTTTGGCTCTCTGCTCTCAAAGCAAGGCAATTTTGGGGAAAAAACAAGAAAAAAACTCAAATCTTAAGATCTGATCTACAAAGTTTTTTTAGACAATTTATTCCTGCACTTTTAGGGAGCTCAACTGCACAACTCCTTGCCTTTATCGAGACCCTCATCGCCTCTTTTCTAAGCTTTGGTAGCATCTCCTATCTTTATTATGCCAATCGAATCTTTCAGCTTCCCTTAGCGCTCTTTGCTATTGCCATTTCAACAGCACTCTTTCCCATGGTTGCAAGAGCAATCAAAAATCAGCAAGAAACAAAAGCCCTTGATGCGATGAAAAAGGCATTTTGGTTTTTAATAATCACCCTGTGTGTTTGCACATTAGGAGGGATTATGCTTAGCCAAGAAATCATCTGGCTTCTCTATCAAAGAGGCTCATTTGAGGCGCAGGATACACAGATAACTGCTCAAGTCTTTGCCCTCTATCTCATTGGGCTCCTCCCCTTTGGTCTAAGCAAAATTTTCTCTCTTTGGCTCTATTCACATCAACTACAAGGAAAGGCTGCCAAATATTCTTTGCTTTCACTTTCATCTGGCACTTTGCTTTCCTTAATTCTCTTTAAACCTTTTGGGGTTTTGGGCATTGCTTTTTCTAGCTCCTTTGCTGGTTTTGTGCTGCTCACACTCAATGCCTACGCACTAGGGAGAGAGAAGATTTTTTGTATAATCACACATAAAAAAGCGGCTTTACTCCTCCCAGTCCTCTTGGCACTTGAAGCTGTTTTGCTTTATGGAATCAAGCTCTTATTTCAAGGATACATTCAATGAATTTGCAACTTTTTGATAGCTCCAAAAAACAAAAACTTCCTTTTATCCCCCTTGAACAAGGCAAGGTTAAAATCTATGTCTGTGGGCCAACAGTCTATGATAATGCTCATCTTGGGCATGCTCGCAGTTCGATTGCTTTTGATCTATGGAGGAGACTATTTTTGGCTCTTGGTTATAAAGTAAGCTTTGCCAAAAATTTCACAGACATTGATGACAAGATCATCAAAAAATGCCAAGAGAGCCAAAAAAGTCTAGAAGAAATCACGGCCTCTTATATTCAATCCTACCTAGAAGATATGGAAGCAATCGGGGTGATTAGAGCAGATATTGAACCTAAAGCCACACAGAATCTAAAGGAAATGCAAAAGATGATTTCTACACTTTTAGATTCTCAATATGCCTATCAGATAGACAATGGTGATATTTATCTTGATAGCACAAAAGACCATGCCTATGGAAATCTAAGCCACCGCGGAGAAGAACTAGAGACGAAATCGCGCATCCAAGATGAAGAGGGGAAAAAATCTAGTCGTGATTTTGTGCTTTGGAAGGCCTATAAGGGTGAACAAGACATCGGCTATGAAAGCCCATTTGGCAAGGGTCGTCCTGGATGGCATATCGAATGCTCGGCAATGATTGAGAGACATCTTGCTTATCAGGGCAAGGAGTATGCCATCGATATTCACGCAGGAGGAGCTGATCTGCTTTTTCCCCATCATGAAAATGAGGCGAGTCAAACACGATGTGCTACAAAAAGGGAATTAGCAAAGTATTGGCTACACAATGGCTTTGTCACAATCAATGGCGAAAAGATGAGCAAGAGTCTAGGCAATAGCTTCTTTCTCAAAGACATCCTCAAACACTATCATGGAGAAATTGTCAGAAACTATCTTTTGGGCACACACTATCGAGCAAACTTTGACTTTAGTGAAGAGGATTTGCTTACAAGTAAAAAAAGGCTTGATAAGCTCTATCGTCTTAAAAAACGCTTAGGGACAACAAAAGCCTCAAAGGCTGGAGCAAAATTTAGCTCAGACTTTTTTGAAGCACTTAGCGATGATTTAAACATCTCACTTGCTTTGAGTGTGATTGAAAATATGTTTAAAGAAAGCAATGAATCCTTAGATCAACATCCAAAAGACATAGAGCTCAAAGCACTCATTTGCGCAAATCTTGAACTTATTTCCCAAATCTTAGGAATTGGAGGACTTAAGGCTAGCCAATACTTTCAACTTGGAGTAAGCAAGGAGCAGAAAGCTTATATTGAGGAGCAAATTGCTCTAAGGGCTATGGCAAAAAAAGATCGCAATTACGATTTGGCTGATTTAATTCGCAAAAGATTAGAGGAGGAAGGAATCGCTCTTCTTGACACAAGTGAAGGCACGATTTGGGAGAAGATTTAAGAGCAGTGCAAAATCACATGTGCAATGCTTATCAACAACTCTCTAGGACCAACATATGGGAAGCGAGTTAAAAAAAGGGGGAGGGGGATATCCCACAATTTCGTGTTTCCCTTGTTTTAAAAACTATAGCTAAGCTAATCTCAAAAATCCAAAGTCCCCACCCAAAAGCTCAAAACAAAATTTCTAAATCCTCCCCCAATCATTCTTTTTACTTGGTAACTCTTTTGTCAAAAGTGTCACAAAAATAATAAAGGTGAAGCAAAAAACCACAACGATACAAAAAGGGATCCCCATATTCATCGCCCAATAGGTCGCATCATCAGAATAGATTATTTTATTGCTTACAAAATCAATCCAGGGTTTCAGAAAACTACATCTCCACAAAAATAGACTGAGCCCCAATGTAAAAAGAATTGCAAAATCTAGTTTGCGGCCTTCCATCATCAACACAAGAGCAATAAAAAGCAAATAATAGTCATATCCCAAATGTGGGAGTGTCGCAAGAGACAAAACAATTGATGCAGAAACAATCTGTGAAGTGGATGGTTTATTTTTCCAAACACTTAGAATGAAACCCAAATATATCAACACAATGAGGCAACTAATGATTGAATAAGGCTTGTGAAAAACTTTTTGAGACAAGCTTACAAGATCTGCAGGACCTCCAAGAGAACCTATGCTTGTATATGTTGAAGCATTTACCTGCAGCATCATCTGGATCAATTCAAATGGATTGATAGAAAATTTTATTGATGAGATTAGGATGACTACAAACATCATCATACAGGCAAAAAATACTTCCTTTCTATATCCAGCAAGGAAAAAACCTAGCAATACAGGAACACCCACAGAGTGCTTAATAAGAACCAATGTCAGCATTAAAGTAAGAACAAAAGCATTTTTTCTAAAAATAAGCTCCAACAATACAAAATCCCATAAAAATGGTGCTTTGAGCATTTGCTACAACATTACTATAGGTAAAGCCCAA
>CAUWEE010000037.1:0-7429 GCA_963557095.1 uncultured Helicobacter sp.
TATAATAGCCCTCACTCCATACCTGTGTATTGCCTTGATTACTTAGTGCATTGAGCGCTTCCATACAAGAGCTAATGAGTGTATTGAAAGGATAGCCCTCAATCTTTTTGCTAAAAATCTCCTCACTCTTTTTGAAGGCCTCATAGACTTTCTTGCGCGCATATTTCTCTTCTTTGTCCAATTTGGAGGCATCAATCTTGGGTTGCTCTTGAGTTGATTCTATAAACCTTGTCCTTTCCCACAAACGCTTGATGAAGCGATATGCTCCCTCTAGTGCATCATCATTCCACTCTAGTTCTTTTGTAGGAGGAGCTGCAAACAACACAAACAATCTTGCACTATCTGCTCCAAAAGAGGCGACAATTTCATTTGGATTGACTACATTGCCCTTGCTCTTACTCATCTTTGCCCCATCTTTGAGCACCATTCCTTGGGTAAGTAAATGCTCAAAGGGTTCATTTATCTTGACATAGCCCAAAGACTTCAAAACTTTGGTGAAAAATCTCGCATAAAGCAAATGCAAGATCGCATGCTCTACTCCCCCAATATACTCATCCACTCCAAGCCAATACTGCAACATCTCCGAATCTAGAGCTTGATTTGCTCTCTTTTGCTTGGGCGTGGTGTAGCGCAAAAAATACCAACTTGACTCCATAAAGGTATCCATCGTATCTGTCTCTTTTGTCGCTTCAGCCCCACATTTTGGACATTTGCATTCTTTCCAAGAAGGATGCTTCTCAAGAGGATTGCCCTCCCCATCAATCTTAATATCATAGGGCAAAAGCACAGGAAGTTTCTCTTGTGGGAGAATTCCGCAATTTGCACAATGCAACAAGGGAATAGGCGTCCCCCAATAACGCTGACGCGAAATCCCCCAATCTCTAAGTTTAAAATTCACAACCTCTTCCCCCCAGCCCCTTTCTTTGAAATGCTCAATAATCTTGCCTCTTGCCTCTGTATTTTCTAATCCGCTAAATTCCCCACTTGCAATCAATCTTCCCTCTCCAAGATAGGGCAAGCTCTCGCACTCAATCACCTTTTTAATAGGAAGCTGATAAAGGGAGGCAAACTCAAAATCTCGTTCATCATGAGCTGGGACTCCCATCACTGCCCCGCTTCCATAATCACTCAAGACAAAGTTTGCCACCCACAAAGGAATCTCTTCCTTACTCAAAGGATGAATAAGGCTTAAACCTAAAGACACTCCCTCTTTTTCTGCCATCGCACGACTTTTGGCATTTGTGTTTTGCATGGCTTTGATTTTCTCTTGACTTTCTTTTGGTAGAGATTCCAAAATCGCTCGCGTGATTTGATGTTCAGGCGAAATCGCACAATAAGTGACGCCAAAAATCGTATCAGCTCTTGTGGTAAAAACTCTTAGCTTCTCAACCCCCACTATTTTTGCGCTCTCTTCACTCAAAAGAAAATCAAATTCTAAGCCGCTAGATCTACCAATCCAATTCCTCTGCATATTGAGCACTTGAGAGGGCCACTTCCCTTCTAAGCTATCCAAATCATCAAGCAAATCTTGAGCAAAGTCTGTGATTTTGATGTAATACTGATACATTTCTTTTTGCACAACTTCAGTATCACAACGCCAGCACCTGCCATTGATGACCTGCTCATTTGCCAAGACGGTTTGATCATTGGGACACCAATTAAGTAAGGCTTTCTTGCGATAAATGAGCCCAGCATTCCACAAATCAATGAAAAATTTTTGCTCCCAATGCGTATAATCCTCATCGCTTGTAGCTAGCTCACTCTCTTGCGCAAAAGAAAAACCCAAGCTCATCAGCTCTTTTTTCATCGCAGCGATATTGGAATAAGTCCAATCTTTGGGATGCACTCCATGCTTAATAGCCGCATTTTCTGCAGGCATTCCAAAAGCATCCCAACCAATTGGATGGAGCACATTGAAGCCCTTTTTGCGATAGTATCTTGCCATTGCATCGCCAATACAATAATTTCTCACATGTCCCATATGAATCGAACCACTAGGATAGGGGAACATACTTAGAATGTATTTTTTGGGAAGAGAAAAGTCATTTTTAGTTTCAAAAGCTCCCTCTGAGAGCCAAATTTCTTGCCATTTTTTTTCAATCAAGCGTGGATTATATTCTTGCATCTCTTATCCTAATAATCAGAATCCTTACTTTTGGCACACTCAATGAGCATCAAAGCTACAGAAAAAACACTTGCCGCCAAAGCTCCGATTGCCAAAGCATTCGCCATTGTCTCATCTTGCTTGAGCTGATGAAACAAAAAGGCAGGAATAAGATGTAGATCTACAACCAAAGAACTAGCCAGCATTTCAGAGGAAAGCATATTTTTCACTCCGATCTTTAGCGTTGTAGAAATAAAATTTACCGCTGCAGCAACAAACAACATAATCAAATTCGAATCATAAACATAACCAATGATTGAAGTCAAACTCATCAAGCTAAAAAATATAAAAAATACTCTTCCCCAATCCATCTTTACTCCTTTTAAACTTGTCCATTCTCATACATTTCACGCATTCTCTCTTTCTCTTTTACCCTCTTTTGCTTTTCCACAAGCTTAGAGCGGTAATCTGCAAGATTGAAGCCCAATAAAACAATCATTCTTGGGGCAAAAAATAATGAGCTATAAGTCCCCACAATCACGCCAACGAGCATAGGCAAACTAAAGCCCACAATAATCTCTCCACCAAAGACATAAAGTGTCAAAACCACAAAAAGCACGGTGATAGAAGTTAGAAGCGTTCTTGAGAGTGTAGCAGAGAGGCCATCATTAATCACAGAGCTTAAGTCTTGAGCTTTTCCGCAAATGACTTGCTCTCTAATGCGATCAAAGATAATGATTGTGTCATTGATGGAATATCCAATGATAGTCAAAAGTGCTGCAATCACCTCAAGATTTAAATCGATGCCAAAGAGAATAATGCAGGCTGAAGAAATAAGCACATCGTGGAAAAGTGCTAAAACTGCAGCAATGGCAAACTTCCACTCATAGCGAAATGAGACATAGGCCAAAATTGCAAGCATTGCTAGACTAAGAGCTAAGATTCCCTTCTCCTTAAGCTCTTTGCCAACTTTTGGCCCCACAGAATCCACACGACGAATCTCAAATTCTCCACTCTCTTGGAGCAAAGAAGCAAGCTTGGCATCCACTTCTGAAGTCTGCAGACTTGGTGAGAAAGGGATTTTGATGAGCACCTCCTCTTTGGAACCAAATTCACTCACCTGCGATCCCTTAAAGCTTGCATCATCCTCCAGCAGAGAGCGAATTTGCCCAAGAGGAGCAGTCTTTGTGTATTGTAACTGCACAAGAGTCCCCCCTGCAAAATCCACACCCAAACTAAAGCCCTTGAAAAAAATTAAGGCCAAAGACACAATGATAAAAATCCAAGAAATTGCAAAGCCAAAATAGCTATACCTCACAAAATCAAGGGTTTTATTATTTTTAAGAAGCTCCATTTTTTACCCCAAACCAAAAAGATAGATTATTGTGTCTTGCAATTTTCTTACCCAAGACAAGATAGATTCCATGTGTCCCTACAATGGCGGTCAAAATCGAAACTACAATTCCTATAGCCATTGTAATTGCAAAGCCTTTAATCGCACCTGTTCCATAAGCATAGAGTAAAATGGCAGCAATCATTGTCGTCAAATTCGAATCAAAAATTGCCCTAGAGGCGTTGGTATAGCCCTCTTCAATCGCTTGGATAACATTTTTCCCCTCATATAGCGCCTCTCTTAAACGCTCATTGATGATGACATTTGCATCCACAGCCATTCCAACGGTTAGCACAATTCCTGCCATTCCAGGCAAAGTAAGTGTCGCTCCCAAACTCGCCATAATTGCAATAATGAGCAAGACATTGATCAATAAGGCAAAAACTGCAATCACTCCAGCCATTGCATAATAAAACACCATAAAAATAAGCACCAAGGCAAAACCGCTAAAAAGTGCAATCATTGAAGCCTTGATACTATCTGCTCCCAAACTTGGTCCCACACTTCTTTTCTCAATCACCTTAACAGGAGCAGAGAGTGCCCCGCTACGCAAGGCAATAGCTAGATCGCTGGCTTCTTGAGCACTAAAATTCCCACTAATCTGCCCGCTTCCTCCACCAATCCTTTCTCTAATCACAGGAGCAGAATACACCTTATTATCAAGCACAATTGCCATTCTCTTGCCCACATTATTGCCTGAAAAATCTCCAAAAAGTTGCGCCCCTCTTGAATCAAGGCTAAAGGAAACAATGGGTTGAGAATTTTGATCATAGGCCACACGCGCATCTGTGATCATTTCTCCATCAATGATGGGGACAGCCTTGAGCAAAATCTTTTGAGAACTCTCAACAAAGGGCAAGATCACATCTCCATAGGTTTTTGCCTCTGCTTCACTCATCGAACTCACGCGCATATTCCTATCTTCATCCACTGCCATCATCTGCAAGTGTGCGGACTTAGAAATAAGATCAATCGCTCTTTTCTCTTGTGCTTGATTTTTCACTCCAGGGAGCTGCACCAAAATATTTGTCTGCCCCTGTCGCGTAACACTTGGCTCTGCCAAACCAAACAAATCTAAACGATTGCGGATAATTCCAATTGCCTGTTCAATGGCATATTTTTTGATATTTTCCTGCTCCACTTCAGTGAAGCTCACTTGATATTTTCCATTTTGATCACTGATATGAAGATCGCCAAGTTTGGCAAGAATGCTCTCCATTTTTTGCTTTTCATCAGAATCTAAGAGTTCAAAATGCAAGACATCAGTGCCCACACTCAAATGATCAATAATGATTTTTTCTTTTTTGGTTTCAAATTCAATCGCTGTTGCTAAGGATTGGTATTTGGATTGCACAGCTTCTTGCACCTGCACATCCAAAAGCAAAGTCAAGCCTCCCTGCAAATCAAGTCCAAGATTGATCTTTGGTCCAGGCAGTGAAGTGAAAGAGGGGAGGGAGAGGAATAGTCCCAAAAGCCCAGAGAGAATAAAGATAAATAGTCGCGAATTCATCAAAAACTATTCTTCAATCTTATAAGCAATATATTCTTTGGCAAGCTGCATCACGCTCTCACCTGATCGAACCGTGAAGAACTTCTCATCAACCTTGACAATCTGAGATATCACTCCTCCATAAGAGACGACTTTATCGCCGACTTTCAAGGCCTCTAGCATTTCTTTATGCTTCTTTTGTTGCTTTCTTTGGGGGCGAATGAAGAGAAAATAAAAGATTGCAAAGATTGCAATAAAAGGGATAAGTGAAGACAAGATTCCCATTGCACTATTTTGTTCCATACTTTTTCCTTTAGTTTTGATTAGGGTCGGGATTTTAACACATTGGAGCCTAGAAGATAAAGAAATAAACTTCCCAAAATTCCCGCAATCAAAGAGGAGCAGAGAATAGAGATTTTGGCAAGTTCTCCAAAACTTGGCGTAGTAAAAGCAAGATTGGAGACAAACATTGACATCGTAAATCCAATCCCTGCAAGCATTCCCGCTCCAAAAATACTCCCCCAAGATAATCCAGCTGGACGAGAAGCGATACCTATCTTTTCACACACAAAAGTTAAGAGCAAGATCCCTAGAGGTTTGCCCACGACAAGCCCAAGAGCAATGCCAAGAATAATATGTGAGCCACTTGAGAAATCCACTCCTCCATTCAATGCTACCCCAGCATTTGCAAAAGCAAAGAGAGGCATAATCAAAAATTTAGACCAATTATGCAGGCTATGCTCAATCCTTAAAAGTGGATTTTGCACGCTTCTAATACTCTCTTCTATATTGTGCAGACTATGAAGCTCATGCTCATCAAGCAAAATATTTGAAGCCTTAGCAGAGGCAAAAACTCTAGCCTCATCTTGCAGAATTTCAAGAAACTTTTCCCTTGAGCTTTTGGAAGAGACTGGGATACAAAATGCCAAAATAACTGCTGAGATTGTGGCGTGGATTCCGCTTTCATGAACACAAAGCCAAAGCACAACACCTAAAAGCAAATAGGGAGAAAGGGAGCGAACTTTAAGGAAATTGAGCAGGATCAAAAGGCTCACAATCAAAGCAGAGACAAGAAGCCAAAAAAATGAAATCCCACTGCTATAAAAAAGAGCAATCACTACAATCGCACCCAAATCATCCACAACAGCAAGAGTGACTAAGAAGAGCTTCAAAGCAGGAGGAACGCGTTTGCCCAAAAGCAAAACAACCCCCAAAGCAAAGGCAATATCTGTAGCCATTGGAATCCCAAAGCCATGCGCAGTCGGAGTCCCAGCATTAAATACAAGATAAATCCCTGCTGGAATGATCATTCCGCCAAAAGCAGCAATAGCAGGAAAAGCAGCCTTTTGAAAACCTGCTAAACCTCCAAATAAAAATTCTCTTTTAATCTCTAGACCCACCATCAAGAAAAACAAAGACATAAGCACATCATTGATCCACAAATGCAAACTAAAACCGATAAATTTCTCTCCAATGAGCAAGCCAACTTTTTGATTCCATAATGCAAAATAAGCCTCACTCCAAGAGCTATTTGCCACAACCATTGCCAAAACTGCACAAACAAATAAAAAAATCCCCCCAAAGCTTTCTTGATCAATTAGTTTTTTGATTCCCTCAAAGACTTGCATTCTTACTCCTTATATTTTAAGTTCCAACACTTACAAGCTTTAAATCTTGAAGATAGAGCAAATAAGCCTGAACCTCAAGTTGAGGATATTGTGTTTTCACAAAAGCAAGATAAGATTGAACCTGCTCAAAATCCCCTGTTCGAGGTTCTCCTGTCTTATAATCTAAAACAATTACTTTATCTAATTCCTGATTTGAGTTTTGACATAAAAGCAAGCAATCTATGCGGTAAAGCTTGAAATTTTGGATAAATGATACTTCACTTTGAATCTCGCACACGCCAAAATTGCGCTCTAAGACTGATTTTATCTGGCTAGTTTTTGATGAAATCTCTTGTAATTGATTATCATTTAGCCACTTCCCATAGTGTTGCTTCAAAAAATAAAACAAATTTTGTGAAGGGATTTCATAGCCAATTTTAAGCTCCAAAGCTTTATGGAAAATCTCTCCATATTTTGCAGATCGATAATCCTTAAGCACTTCTTTTTCTTTCTGAATAAAACCTTCTTGATTTCCAAAATTCTTCTGCAAAATCTGCCTCTCAGACACAAGAGTTTCCTCAAACCTTTGAGTGATTTGGATTGAACCCCTTGGTTTTGGAAATTGATTTTGTCCCTCTTGGAGCAATCCAATATGCTCAAATTCACTTTTGCCCCTATTTTTCACAATAGGCATAATCACTAGAGAATCACAAGCCCTTGTGAGTGCTACATAGAGCAGATTTTTGATCTCTTCTTCTTTTTCTTTCCTTTCTATCTCCACCAGCCTTGCATAGGAAGGATCGAGCTGCTCTCTTTGGGAGTTTCTCATAAAGATT
>CAUWEE010000038.1:0-7296 GCA_963557095.1 uncultured Helicobacter sp.
TCCATTATGCTAATTTTGTCAAGAAAAGAGGGGGAGAGTATTGTGATTGGTGAAAATATTGTTGTTAAGGTGGTGTCAATTGATAAGGGCAATGTCAAGCTTGGATTTGAAGCTCCGCCTCAAAAAGTCATTTTAAGATCAGAGCTCAAAGAGGCCATTATCAAGCAGAATCAGCAGGCTTTGATTTTGCCTAACGGCGGACAACTTGAGGTTATTTCTAAACACTTAAAATGAAAATCTACCCCAAACTCAATATCTTTCTCAATGTCCTACCTGTGAAACCCAATGGTATGCATCCCATCTTTTCACGCTTTGTTTTGGCGCGTGGGAATCTCTATGATGAAATGGAAGTTTTGTTTGGAGAAGCGGAGCAGTTTTCAATCGAGGGGGATTTTGATTTCCCTTTGGAGCAAAATCTTATTTTCAAAGCCAAAGAGGCTCTAAAGAGTGTTTTTGTAAATCTGAGTGATGAGCTAGAACATATCAAGGTTTGTGTGCAAAAGAAGATTCCTCAAGGCTCTGGGCTAGGCGGTGGCAGTGCGAATGCTGGGGCGTTTTTGATAAAGGTGGGACAAAGATTTGGGATTGCAAAGCAAGAGTTGATGAGTGTTGCCAAAAACTTAGGGAGCGATGTGAGTTTTTTCGTCTCTGAATATGAAAGTGCCAATGTAAGCGGCTTTGGTGAAATCGTTGAAGAATTTGTCGAGGCAAATCATTATGAGTATGAGATCTATACCCCACCCTTTGCCTGTGAGACAAGTAGGGTGTATCAAAGCTTTGATGCATTGGAGATCCCCCCTGTGTTTAAGTTTGATTTTTGCAATCTTTCAAGTATCGAGCTTTTGCATCGCTATGCTTTAGAAGAGCTCAATGATTTGTTTTTGCCTGCTTGCAGGCTGTATCCCAAGCTTTTGGAGCTGAAGCGCGATCTTGGGGAGGGCTGGTTTTTTAGCGGAAGTGGGAGTAGTTTTTTTAGGATCAAAAGATGAAACTTATTGCCAAAAATAAAAAAGCTTTTTTTGACTATCATATTTTGGAAAAGCTTGAAGCAGGACTTGAGCTCAAAGGATCAGAAGTCAAATCAATCCGTGCAGGAAGAGCAAATCTTAAAGATAGTTTTATTAAGATTGTGCGAGGGGAGGCTTTTTTATTTAATGCTCACATTGCCTATCTTGAGACGACGCATAGCTACTATAAGCCCAATGAAAGAAGAGAGCGGAGGTTGCTTTTACATAGAAAACAAATTGATAAACTTCTAGGCAAGGTTTCTATGGAGGGGTTAAGTATCGTGCCCTTGATGCTTTATTTCAACAAAGCCAATCGCGCAAAGCTTGAGATCGCTTTGGTGAAGGGAAAGAATCTCCACGACAAGCGAGAAAGTCTTAAGAAGAAAATTTTAGATCGTGAAGCACAAAGTGCCTTGAAAGACTACAAATAAGGATAGAAAATGAGAGAAATGATTGACTATGGGGTGCTTGGCTTCTTGCTCTTTTTGAGCGTGGTTGTTGTAGCTATTGCATTGGAGAGAATCTGGTTTTATGCCACGATGAGGGTGAGTGATTATGAAGATAAGAGGCTTTTAGAAATTGATTTGTATAAGCGTTTGACTTTGATTGCCACTATTGGTTCTAATGCTCCTTATGTGGGCTTACTTGGCACTGTTGCGGGGATTATGGTGACTTTTTCAGAGCTTGGAAATTCTGCAGATACACAAAATATTATGGTTGGTTTATCTTTGGCTCTCAAAGCCACAGCAGCGGGTTTGCTTGTCGCCATCCCTTCTATCGTGTTTTATAACCTCCTCATTCGCAAGGCAGAGGTGATCCTCACTCAATGGGATATCGCTCATCATCCGCTAGGAGACTAAGATGAAAAAAATGGATTCGATGAATCTTGTGCCTTTCATTGATATTATGCTTGTTTTGCTTGTGATTGTGCTCACTTCAGCGACTTTTATCAATACCTCCAAAGTCCCAATTGACATCCCAAAATCTCAAGATGAGGGGCAGGGGAGCAAAGAAGTTGATAAAAAAGAAGTTGTGATCTCTATTGACAAAAATGGAAAATTTTTCTTAGGAGAGGAGCTTTTGAGCTTTTCGACTTTGAGCTCAAGAGTTTCGGCAATGGACAAAAAGACGCATATCATCCTCAAAGGTGATCGCAAGAGTGAGTTTGATGCCTTTGTGCAGGTGATGCAACTGCTTCAGAAAAACAAGATGAGTGACGTCTATATTTTGGTGCAAGAATCCAAGAAATAAAACAAAAAAATTAAAACAAAAACAAAAAAAAAACCACCCAAAATCGAAAAAAATTAAAAACAAAGGCATAATTACACTTTTGTATTTTTAGAAAAGGATTAGATGATGAAACGAACCTATCAGCCTCACAATACGCCTCGCAAGAGAACTCACGGATTTAGAGTAAGAATGAAAACCAAAAATGGTCGCAAGGTGATCAACGCAAGACGCGCAAAAGGAAGAAAGCGACTTTCTGTCTAAACTCAATGAAGAGTTTAAAAAACAAAGCAGAATTTGACTTTGTTTATAAAAATAGCCGGAAATACTATGGGGAGTGTTTCCATTCTTATATCCTTACTTTTTCTCATCCTTCTTTAAAAGAGAGGCAGTTTTCTTTTAAGGAAAGGAGAATTTTTTCAAAACTATCAGCCTCACAAGATGCTTTATGGATTGGTTTGAGTGTTTCCAAAAAGATGGGAAATGCACCTACTCGCAACAAAATCAAGCGTCGTTTTCGTGCTTTCTGTCGCATACATCAAGAAGATCTTCGAGGAAAAGCCATCGTTTTTGTCGCAAAAGATGCAAAAAATCTCGATTTCAAAAGAATCGAAGAAGAAATGTTTGTTTTCTTGAAAAGAAAAAGTGAGAAGTTTTGAGAATCTTTTTTGTGAAACTCATTGAATTTTATCAAGTATGGATTTCTCCATTTAAGAAGCCCTCTTGTCGTTATTATCCGACTTGTTCGGCTTATTCTTTGTTGCTTTTTAAAATGAGTTCGCCCCTATATGCCTTATTTTTTTCTATAATTAGGGTTTTTAGATGTAATCCTTGGGTTAAGGGAGGTTGTGATTATCCGTTAGTCAAGATAACACTCCACAAGATTGAATATCAGCCTATCCATCTCTCTTATTGGATTGTGCCATCAAAGCCCTTGATTCCAAAAATTTTTTCAAACAAACCAATTCAAATTTGGGCCTATATTTTATTAAAGGATTGAGTGATGCAGCCACAAGAACAAAGTGTTTTTTCATTTTCAAAGATTCTGTTTGCCGGAGTTTTGACTTTTGTTTTTTTGAGTGTTTATACTTATTTTTTCCCCCAGCAAAGCCAAGAAGTCAAACAAAGCCAAACTAGTGAGAATCTAGCCCCTACTACCACTCTTTCTCAGATCCAATCCCCCTCCAAGGCACAAGATGATGATCTTTTGCTGAAGGTAAGGGCAAAAGATTTTGAGCTAGAGATCGATGTTTTGGGGAGGATTAAGCAGGTTTATCTCAAGGATAAAAAGTTTATCGCTCATCCTGCAGAGAGCATCTTTGCCCGATTGTTTGGTGGAGGAAAAAAGCAAGAAGCTTTAACTTCTCTTCCTTTATTTGATTCCTCTTCAATTCGAAAGCAGTGATAAAAACGCACAATATTTCCTCACTAATGGCGCAAGACCTGTGGCTGATTCTGATCAATATGTGTTTTTGGGAAGCATTATCTCAAGCAAAGAAGGGAAGCTTGAGAAGCTAGAAGAAGGCGATGCAGAGGGGATTGTAGAATATAAAGATTCAGTTTTTATGGCAAGCGTGGATCGTTATTTTGCTTCCGTGCTTTATAGCAAGGCACAAAACCTAAATGTTGTTGTTGATGGTAGGATTGGGGCTAAAAACCCTATTACTTTTGCAGATCTTAAAGGTGATATGACACTTGAGGGCTATATTGGAGCAAAGAACTATCAAGAACTCAAGGCTCTCTATGCTCCCCTTGGCGATGTGGTGGAATATGGTTTGATCACCTTTTTTGCCAAGCCTTTGTTTTTGCTCTTAGAGCTTTTGTATGACTGGGTGGGGAATTGGGGTTGGGCGATTGTCTTGCTGACTTTGCTTGTGAGATTGGCGCTTTTCCCTTTGAGTTATAAGGGAATGATGGGAATGCAAAAACTTAAAGACATCGCCCCACAAATGAAAGAACTTCAAACAAAATACAAAAATGATCCCCAAAAACTCCAAAAGCAAATGATGGAGCTTTATCGCAAGAGTGGGGCGAATCCTTTGGGCGGTTGTCTGCCTCTTTTACTTCAAATCCCTGTGTTTTTTGCAATCTATAAGGTGCTTTATTGTGCAGTGGAGCTTAAGAGTGCATCTTGGATTTTTTGGATTGTGGATCTTTCAGCCATTGATCCCTACTATGTCTTGCCTTTGATTATGGGGATTACTATGTATATTTCTCAGATTCTTACCCCTTCAAATTTCACAGATCCCACACAGGAGAAGGTTTTCAAGCTCTTGCCCGTTTTCTTTACGATTTTCTTTATCATCTTCCCTTTCCCTGCAGGTCTTGTGTTGTATTGGAGTGTCAATAATGTGATTTCAATCTTCCAGCAACTTCTGATCAATCGTATTGTTGAAAAACAAAAGAAGGTATAGGGATGAAAAAATTTGTTGGAGCTTCAATCAAGGAGGCTGTAGATCGGGCGAGATTGGAGTTTTTGTGTAGAGAGAGTGAGCTAGAGTATGAGGTGGTGGTCGAGCCAAAGAAGGGTTTCTTTGGACTTTTTGGCAAACAAGAAGCAGTGATTTTAGCTTGGAAAAAAGAAGAGCAGATTCACAAGGATGCCAAACAGGAATTTAAGAGCCATCAAATGCAGGAAAATCAAGCTCAAGATAGTTATGCACAAATTCAAGATAATTTTTTTGGAGAAAAACCTGCAACGCCTGATTTGACAAAAAAACTTCACAAAGAAATCTCTGAGCTTCTTGCTCTCCTGCCCTATAAGATAGAAGAAATCAAAGTCAAGATTGAGCAAAACTCTTATGTTAGCCTTGAGATCAATGGTGAGGATTGCGGCTTGCTTATTGGTGAGAAAGGCTATCGTTATAAGGCGATTCATTATCTTCTTTCTGTATGGATCAAAAAAGACTATGGGCTTGGGTTGAGGCTTGAGATTGCAGATTTTTTGAAGAATAAAGAACGCAAGATTGAAGAGTATTTAGAGGAGCATTATGAGAGCATAATCTCTAGAAGCTCTTTTCAAACTCAAATCTTTGATCCTCTGAGTGCAGGGATTGCTTTGCGGAAGTTTCGTGAGGCAATGCCTGATAAATATATTGTCATCAAGCAAATTTCAGAGAATGAAAGCATCATCCTTGTCAATGAATTTAGAGGGCGATAAGCCTACAATTTGTGCGATTTCTACTCCTCTGGGTGGAGGAGCAATGGCAGTGGTGCGGCTAAGCGGAAGCAGAGCCTTATCTATCCTTCAAACTCTTACACAGCAAAGCTCTTTCCCTCCTCGATATGCCAAGCTTTGCTATGTCTATGATGGGGATGAAGTGTTAGATGAGGTGATTGCGATCTACTTCAAAGCCCCCCATAGCTACACAAGAGAGGATGTTGTAGAGATCCAATGCCATGGGGGAAGCGTGATTGTTAGGCGTATTTTGGAGTTGATGCTTGAGTGTGGCGCAAGGCTTGCACAGAGTGGAGAATTTACAAAAAGAGCTTTTCTTAATGGCCGAATCGATCTTGCACAAGCCCAAGCGATTGCGCAAATGATAGAGGCAAAGAGCTTGCAGGCACAGAAAGCTTTGGCAAGACAGCTTAGGGGGGAGCTAAGTGAGTTTGTGCAAGGAGCAAGGGAGAGTCTGTATGAGGCTTTGGCTTATAGTGAAGTGATGATTGATTATAGCGATGAGGACTTGCCTCAAGACTTGCTAGAGAGATTGGGGGAGAAAATCGATGGAATTTTGCAGAGATTGGAGAAGATTCTAAGCCATTCGCTTAGTCGCTCTGGGATTTTTGAGGGTTTTAGGCTTAGCATCATCGGTAAGCCCAATGTAGGCAAAAGCTCCTTGCTCAATGCGCTTTTGATGCGGGAGAGGGCGATTGTGAGCGAAGTGGCTGGGACGACTAGAGATACGATTGAGGAGAGTTTAAGTATCGCTGGGGTGCAGGTGCGCATCGTAGATACTGCAGGGATTAGGGAATCAGAAGATGTGATTGAGCGTATTGGGATAGAGCGGAGCAAGGAAGCGATGGAGCAGAGTGATATCATCCTAGCACTCTTTGATCGCTCAAGAGAGTGGGAGAGTGAAGATGATGAGATCTTGAAGCTTTTGAGCCAAGTTAGGGAGAAAAAAATCTTAGTCATTCTCAACAAAAGTGATCTCCCCCAGAGGCTAGAAAAATCAGACTTAGAGCAGTATCCCTGCTTTTGCTTGAGTGCAAAGAGAGAAGAGATCGATCTTTTACTTCAAGCCTTGGAAGAGATTTTATCTCTTGAAGAGAGTGATGAGGTGATCCTCTCAAGCGCTCATCAAATCCAAAGTGTGCGTGAGAGTATCAGCTCACTCAAGGAAGCAAAAGTTGAGCTTGAAAATGCTGTGCTTGAGCTTTTTTCTTATAATCTCAAAGATGCTATTCGCTCCATCGGGGCGATCACGCAGCCCTATGAAAATGCCGAGTTGCTTGATAAGATGTTTGGAGAGTTTTGTTTGGGGAAATAGGGGGGGGGATTCCAAGCAGCAGTGCCAAAGAAGCATATTGGCAATAAGATCTTGCTTGCGGAATCATCCCCCTTTGTTTTTGGAGAAACTATGGGTATATGCAGCAGTGCGATGAGATCTCCATTATTGGAAAACAAAGGAAGAAGTAAGTGCGATAGCTTAGGCCTTTGTTTTTGCCAATTCTATGGCGTATTTTGCTCTATCCTGAACAAAAGAAGAAATCTTATCTAGCCAGCAATCATCAAGATTGAATTTGGGATGTTTTTTGAACTCAAAGTTTGTGAGTTTTTCTAGCATCGGAATATGTCTTTTGTTGAGAAAAACTTGCAATTGCTGATCAAAAGAAATATCAAAACTTGAAACCTTATCTTGCAAAGCCTCTTTGATATTTTTAAGATCATCTTTTGTGAGAAAGTTAAAGATACAGAGCCCATTATCAAATATAGGGGCAGGCTTGATGAAAGTATTATCCTCATTGCTAAAGAGCATTCCAAAATTTCCCAAATGTCTATCTGTATTGTAAATAAGCGCATCAAAAAGCATCAAATCTGCCAAAGTTTCTCTAGTAT
>CAUWEE010000039.1:0-7261 GCA_963557095.1 uncultured Helicobacter sp.
AAAGAGGAATAAAAATAGCTTAGAAGAACATATCGATGCTCCTTTGGCGTCCTCAATGGAAATCAAAATGTTGCAATATGCATAAAAAAGGACTTTTATGACAGAAACACTTTCAAAAGCAAATAGCGCAATTCCAAAATCTCTCCCCACACAGGAAGAGAAAGTCAAATCTACTCCAAAAGGCTTTGGCAAAGATGAAAATGTCCTTGCTAAGATGACAGGGCAAGATATCAAAGAGGCAGAAAAGAAAAAAAATCAGCGCAATATCAACGAACTTGATAATGATGCTTTCATGAAACTCTTTTTGGAGCAGCTCAAAAATCAAGATCCCACAGCTCCAATGGAGACAGACAAAATCATCACCCAAACTGCACAGCTCACACAAGTAGAGATGATGGAACAAAACAAAAAAACCATGATGGATGTAGCAGAAGCGATGAAATCCACAAAAGAAGTCAATGAGGAACTCAAAAAATTCCAAGAGGCCTTCAAAGAAAGTCTTGAGGGGCTAAACCAAGGAATGGGTGAGAGCGCTAAGGCAAGCGATTCTGCGAGTCAAATGTCTTCATTTAATACTGTGGCAATGATTGGAAAAATCGTGGAGACAGATATTTTTGGAATCAATCTTGAAGAAGGGAGCAAGCTCAACTTCAGCATCTATTTTGATGAGGCAATTGATACTTCAAAGGGAGATCCGAGTGTGAAGATTTTTGATTCTGATCAAAACTTAGTTGCTACCATTGATCTCAAAGACAAAAATGGGCAAAAGGGTTATATCGATCTAAGCTGGGATGGCAAGAAACAAGATGGGAGTGATGCTCCAAAGGGAACTTACACTATCAAAGCAGAATACAACAAAGATGAAAAAAGCGGAAAATATCATGAAGCAAGAATTGGTCGTGGAGAAGTGCAAAGTGTTATTTTCAAAGAAGGAAAACCAATGCTAAGGCTTGGAGAACTCATCGTTCCAATTAGCTCAGCCCTAGAATTTTATGAAAAGGCTCTCTCATGAATTCCACTCTTTTAAACTCTTATAGCGGGATCAAAACCCATCAATTTGGGCTTGATAGCATTTCAAACAACATCGCCAATGTCAATACCACAGGTTACCGCGAGAGTCGTCCCGAGTTTGAAACCCTTTTTGCCCCAAAGACAAGCGCAAATGGGCCAACAAGCAATGAAGTCAATCTTGGCGTAACAGCCTCAAGCAATGCCATTTCAACCAAAAGTGGAAGCTATAGAGTGAGCGATGGAGAATTTGATCTTGCCTATCAAGGCAAAGGCTGGTTTGTGGTGGGTGAAAACAAATCTGGAGAAATGGAGATCAAAAAAGACAATTTCACTCAAAAACAAGAAAACTATTTCACTCGTGATGGAAATTTTGGAAAAGATGCACAAGGCTATCTAGTCAATCCTAGAGGCTACTATCTCTATGGTGTAAATCTTGGAAAAATTCAAAATGGATTTTTTGTCTCCAATCCTCAAGACGATGATAAAAATCTCTCATCAGGCAAGCTCTCCCCTCTTCAGATCCCACAAGATCTGCGCTTTAAACCCCTTGAGAGCACAAAAGTTGATCTTGCAATAAATCTCAATAAAAATGACAATCCTAGCAATGCCTATCAAGCTTTTCTCAAAAATGGGAAAGTCGATGTAGATCAAGTCTTGCAAAGTGATGCAAATATCTTCTTTGCCAATCAAAAAGCACTTGATTTGCAAGCCAACAAAGAAGCCAAAATCACCCTAACAAATCAGGATGGGGAAGAAAAAACCTTCAGTTTTAACTATGGGCAAGGAGAAAATGCTTTTAAAAGCCTAAAAGAGCTGCAAACTCTTATCAAAGATCAAACAGGGCTTGACCTCAAAGTCATCACGCAAGATGAAAATTCAACAAACCCATCCCTAAGATTAGAGCTCACTTCTCCTTCTATCCTTTCAACAAGCTCAATGAAAATAAGTGGAGGCATCTTTGATGCACTTCAAATGAGTGCATTCAAAGAAAAAAAACTCAATCTTAGTTCGCCTTACAATCCCAATCAAAGCTACTCCCCCAATGAGCTTGTTTCTTATCTAGGGATCACCTTTAGAAGAATAGGCAATGAGGGCAGCTCTAATCCCATCGAAGATAGAACAAATTGGGAAGTAGTAGATACACAAAAAGTCAAAAATTTTCAAGAAGGTAAGACTTATCAAGCAGGAGAAGTAGTGAGACAAGGGGGCGGGATCTACTTAATGGATAAACAAAATCAGTTCTTAAAAATCAGTGAGGACAAACAATTTGAATTCCCAAAATATAAGCCACAAGAGCAATATGCCCAAGATAGTTTTGTTGAAGCTGAAGGCAAGATCTACAAACGAATCGCCCCTCTTGGCAACTCAAATCCCAAGGATGATCCAAAATCGTGGGAAGAAATCTCTCTAGGAGAAATCACAAGCTTAGCCTTAGAAGTTCCACGCTATAAAAGCAGTGTTGAGATTTACGACAATGAGGGCAAAAAATACTTTCTTGTGAGCGAATACAAGCTCATTGAAGGAGAGAATCCTCAAACAAAAAGCGCTCAAAAATGGGAAGTTCTAAGCTACATTCAAGATATAGAAAATGGCAATAAAATTGGAGGAGAGACACTGCATAATATTGCCTTTGATGAAAATCAGCAAGCTATTGCCAAAGAAGTAGAGATCGACTTCAAGGGCAAAAAAATCAGCTACAACATTGCAGGCACGCAAGAGAGAAAAAGCTCTGATGGAATCCATAGTCCAAGTGAAGTGATGGCATATTTTCAAGATGGAAGCACAGAGGGAATCCTTGAACACACAAACATTAATGAAAATGGTGTCATTACTTTAAAATTTAGCAATGGTAAGCAAGAAGTAATGGGCAGAGTAGGCATCGTAGCTTTTAACAACGATCAAGGGTTAAGCAAGGCTGGAGGAAATCTCTTTGGCTTAGAGAGGGTGCTCGTAGGAGAAGAGAAACAGCTCAAAAGTGGAAATCCGATTTTAGGCTGGAATGAAGAAGGCAAACTCACTATGGGAAATGTCAAGCAAGGCTATCTTGAAACAAGCAATGTCGATGTGGGAAATGCTCTTACAGAGCTCATCCTGATGCAAAGAGGTTATTCAATGAATGCCAAAAGTTTCACCACAGGCGATGAAATGATCAAAGAAGCGATCAATCTCAAAAAATAATGAAATGAGGGCATCTTCTGCTTTTGCCTTCATACTTTTTATACCCTAGCTCTCTATCAAACAAGCTCCAAGCCCTTCCCCACTCTTTCTAAAACAAATTTTCCCTCTGTTTAATCTTCATTAAATCGCAATTTACTCGATAGAATCTATGGATTTAAACACAATGGAGACAAAATGAAAAACTTTACAAACAATTCAGGACAAAACAATAAAAAACATCCTACTCTCATTCTCACTTTAGATTCTCATCAAAACTTAGCTACCTTTGCTAAAAAATCGATCCTCTTTCGATCTCTTTTTGCACCACTTATCACAGGCTCTTTGACAATAAGCGTGCTTTTAACCCAAGCCTTGGCTTCATCACAATTTAGCTCAAGTATTTCTGGAAGCAATGGGACAAATGGAAATGGTGCTTCAAATAGGGCAAATGCTAGCTTAGGCTCTAATGGACTAGGTGGGAAGAATGGATATAACGGAATCAATGGGGGACATGGACATAATGCAATAGGAATTTCTGGATCAGAGACCAATCTATCAGGATATCAATTCATCAGAGGGGGTGTTGGAGGGAATGGAGAGGCTGGAGGGAATGGGGGGAATGGAAAAGCTGGAAGATATGGGGATTGGAGCGGACAAGCTCGGCCTGCACAAAAAGGAAAAGATGGTGAAGCTGGGGGAAGCGGAGGAACTGGCTGGAGTGGAGGTAGTGGAGGAAATGCTTATGGATTCCACACTACAAGTGCGACACTAAGCCTCATTGGACAGCTCACACAAACAATTAGTGCAGGAAAGGGCGGATCCCAAGGTGGAGGATATGCTGGAAGAAATGGAGGATCTGGGAATTAAGGAGGATGGGGAACATGGGGAACAAGCATAGATGGGACTGGGGGGACTGGATCTAATGGGGGAAATGGTGGAGCTGGTGGGAGTGCTTATGGTTTTAGCAATTCTTCAAGCACTCTTACAGGAAATACAAGCACTCAAAAGATTACTCAAAAAATCCGCGCAGGAGATGGATCACATGGAGGAGCTGGTCTAAGCGGTGGAGATGGAGGCAATGTCATCACCTCTGCTTACAAAGCCAAAAATGGAAAAGGTGGCAAAGGAGGTAGAGGGGGAAGTGGTGGAGATGCTTATGGAATCCATGAGAGCTCTATCACACTACAATACATCATTCTCGCTCAAACTATTATCGGAGTTAATGCTTGAATAGGTGGGGGTGGCGGATGTGTTGGAGCTGGGGGACACAATGGCAATAATCAATGGACTACAAGCGGCTCTGATGGAAGTGATGGCTCCAATGGAGTTTCAGGAAGTGCCTATGGGATCTACAATATTTCCTCAAGAACAATAACTCTTGACAATTCATCTATCACGCAAAGCATTGCAGCAGGAAGTGGCCCAAACACAGGATATGTTCGCGGGATTTACAACACAGGGACTCTAAATATTAAATCTACTAATCCCATCTCTCAATCTAGAATCACAATCTCTTCTCTTTCTGGATCAGATCCAAGAGTGATTGATAATGGTGGAGAAAGCTTAAGCTTTGATCAAGTTTCCCTCACTTATGGCAATCCCAATCAGAAGCCTCAAGCTGCTCTTGAGAGCAGGGCTAACACCCAAGCCTACTTTTACTTTGGAAATGGAAAAACCATCTTCAACACAGCTTTAAACAATGGAGTCCTTATCGCATCAAATACAAGCCACTTCAACCAAACTCTAGAGCAAAATATCAATAACTCGACATACGCTCAAGGAATCCGTATTGAGCAAGGAACTCTTGCTCTGCAAGCTGGAAACTATAGCTTCAATATCATCTCCAATGAAGGGCAGGCTGTGGGGATTTCAGGAACTGAAAGTATCAACAACAATGCGGGTTCAAACTCTGTGCATTTTGATATTCAAGGAAAACAAGCAAGTGGGATCAAGATCGATGGAAACAATGGCACGCTTACTCTTAGTGCTATCCATTTCAAAGAAAATAAAATTCGTGGGACAGAGAGCGCTTCAGGACTTTATATCACTGGAGCCACTGCTTTGAGTGCAAATGATGTGGATTTTGAAAGCAAGTCCATCAAAGCAAACAAAGCCTATGGTGCAATCTATCAAGATGGAAGTAGTGCAATCAGCGGGGTTTCCTTCTCTTCAGAATCAATCCAAGGGAGTGAAGAATCAGCAGGGATACTCTCAAAAGGATCAAGCAATAACATCACAGGCTTATCTTTCAACAATCCAAGAGCAGTCACAGGCACAAAGGCTTATGGGCTCATCTTAGAATCTGGAGCTACAACCCTAAATCAATCTTCTCTTTTTGGGACAAGCAGCATCGATGGCTCTAAGCTTTCTGCAGCGATCTATTTTAGAGGACAAAACTCCACAGTCAATATCAGCAACCCCTCCTTTGCTGCCACTGGTGCGGTCACAGGCAGTGAGGCCCATATCCTCTCTTTGGATTCTGCAATTACAGGAACAATCCAAGGCAAGCAAAACTTCGATGGTGATATTCTCAATGCGAATGTGCATGGAGCAATCTATGTGCAAGGCAAATCAGAGGCTATGGAAGCCCAACTTAGTTCAGGACTTAGCTTCAGCAATCTTAAAGGCTCTTCTTCAAGCCCAAATTTGCAAACAATTGGGATTACGCTTGAATCTGGCTCTAGAGCAAATTTGCAAAATATCACCTTTACTGAAGGTGCACTCAATGGAGAAACAGGGGTGGGAATCCGAGTGCTTGGCGGGGATTCTCAATCCTTCCTCAAAAGCTATAGCTTCTCAACTGCTGCCTTCAATGGCTCAAAGAAAGCTCGCGAGGTTTCACTTGAATCTGGAGCAAAGGCTCGCTTTGAAAAGCTCCAATTTGATGCAAAGATTGAGGGAATTGATGAAGCAGTAGGAATCTATGCAAATAGTGGAGGCAATGTAGGGCTTACTCTTGAACAAGCTACAAGCTTTGAGGCTATCAACTCAACAAATGGAAGTGCTTATGGCATCAAGGACAATTCTGCAAATGGAAACTATACTTTCAAAGGAAACTTAGAATTTAAAAAGATTCAAGCTGCTAAGGATGCCATTGGGTTAGATATCAAACAACACAGGGCGGATATGCTGGACTTCCAAGATGACTCTGGCGTGATTTTTGACTCCATCAAAGGAGATACTGCAATTGGAGCAAGACTTGGTGGAACAAGCAGCAATCTTTCTCTTGCAAACACAAAATGGATCTTTAATAATATTGAAGGAAAAACAAAAGAAGTCGGCATTGACACTCAAGGAAATATTTCCCTCAAGAACAAATCTACTCTCTTTATTGGTCTCAATGGAACTGCCACAGATTCCTATGTTTTTGCACTCAATTCTGACAACAAAGATGTCTCTCTAGATCATTCGCTACTAGCTTTAGATTTTGGCAACACAAACTCAAAAATCTCTGAAGAAAAAAATACAGCGAACAAAACTCTTAGTCTTGATCTTAAAAATGGAGCTAGGATAATCTTTGGATCTTCAAAGCAATCCAAAAACATAGATCTTGGCACGATTGACAATCTCAAAGCAGATGGAGCTATCGACTTCAAAAGCATCCACACAGACAAAACCCAAGATCTCACAAGCCCCAAAAATAACATTGTCGATCTTTCAATGAGCGTGAGTGCCAATCACAAGACAATCACCGCCCATGGATTCAAGCAAAATATTATTCTTGTGGAAGTGAAAAAAGACTACGAAAATTCTGTTCTTTTTAAGGGACTAAACTCAACTCACACAACAAAGATCAGATTGAAATTATGGAGGGTTTTAATAGCTTTATTGTGGATATTCAAAATAAATACAGCAATGCAGCAAAAGAGTATTATCAATACTACATCCCCAGTGGAGCTAAACTCGTCTCTCAAGGAATTGGCAGAACTTATGTTCAAACAGGGATTGAAGCCAATCTTGCTACCTATCAAATCTTCATAGCCAATTTTAATAGCTTAAACAAGAGAGCAAGAGATCTTAGAAGCAATGAGGATTCTGAAGGATTGTGGTCTAGGATCTATAATGGACAGCAAAGTATGGACTTTGCAACAGG
>CAUWEE010000040.1:0-7245 GCA_963557095.1 uncultured Helicobacter sp.
AGCTTGGATACAAAAGCCATCCACCCTCTCATCACCGCTCATCACAAGATACTTTTCTGCTACAGCTTCGATATTTTCTTCTCTTCTGAGTTCTTTAAGCGTATAACGCGAGGATTTGACAGAGAGGGAAGTGTGACGATGACGAGCGAGCTCTTGCAAACAAGCTCGACTGATACCTTCAATGGCGAAGTTATAGTTTAGATGTTCTGCCACTGAGCCATGCTTGTGTTTATTGAGAATACGATCTAAAAAATCTCGATCCTCTTGAATGATCTCATCTGTAGGAAAGGCATAGCATCCGCCTTTGTCTTGACTTTGCCAACAAGTGCGCCCAGCACTTACACAAAGAGATAATGGGCTGTGAAAAAGTAGAGTTACTTTCATTTTTGATCTCCTTTTAATCTTAATCTCTGAATATGGGTAATCCCCACAGCAATAGCATCAGTAATATCTAATGGCTTGATCTCTTTAGTGATTCCCAAAAGTTTCTTCACCATAAAAGCCACCTGAATCTTATCTGCCTTGGCTTTTCCTGTAAGAGCTTTTTTGATCTGTAGTGGGGTATATTCGTGAAAATATCCAATTTCTTGGAGGATTTTAAGACTCAGCGCGCCACGAAATTGAGCAAGTTTGAGAACTGTTTGAGGATTGTAAGCATAAAATATATTCTCAATCGCAACTTCATGGATTTTATGTCCTTTAAGCACCAAATCAATGCCTTCCACAAATTCCAAAATTTGACTTTGAAGTTCGCGTTCTTTGATTTTGATAAAACCCGCTTCACAAAGTTTTATTTTCTGATTTTCAAAGCTTAAAATCGCATAACCACAGTTACGACTTCCAGGATCAATTCCCAAAACATTCATTGTTTTTACCTATTTGAAGTGCTTTTTGCTAATATTTTCACTTAAAAATTCACATCTTTTTCACACTGTGAAAACTTTGCTAACTTAATGGAATAAAAATGATTGAGAATGATATATTAAAAAAACTCAAAGATAAAATCACTCTAGAAGATTTTGAATCCTACATCTCCAAACTCAAATTTGATGAAAATGCCTCAAAATCAAATCTCAAAGTTTTTTCGGCTCCAAATATTTTCTTAGCAAATTGGATTCAAAACAAATTTTCCCAAGAAATTGCCTTACTCTTTGAAGAACTTACCCAATCCAAACCTGAAATCAAAATCATCGTAGAATCCAAAAAACAAACAAATAAAACTTTTCAAATTCAACAGATCCAAAAAAAAATCATCACAAAAACCTTCCTCAATCCCTCTTACACCTTTTCCTCATTTGTTGTAGGAGATAGCAATCACCTTGCTTTTGAAGTGGCAAAAATCATCGCTCAAACACAAGCCAAAAAATATAACCCCGTGCTTTTGTATGGAGATACAGGACTTGGCAAAACTCACCTCCTCAATGCCATTGGAAATGAAGTCGCTAATCGTGGAAAAAATGTCATTTATGTCACAGCGGAACAATTTTTAAATGACTATATGGTCAGAATCAACAACAATACAATGGATCGTTTTAGAGAAAAATATCGAGGCTGTGATTATCTCCTGATTGATGATGTGCAATTCTTTGGAGGAAAGGAAAAAATTCAAGAAGAATTTTTTTATACCTTTAATGAACTTCATACAAACTTCAAACAAATTGTAATGACAAGTGATCGATCACCTCGAAAGATTTTAGGCTTAAAAGATCGCCTCAAAAGCCGCTTTGAATGGGGATTTTATGCAGAAATTATTCCCCCAGAGTTTGAAACCAAAATTGCAATCATCCACCAAAAATGCCAAATCAATGGAATCCATCTTGATGAAGAAACCATCCATTTTCTTGCCTCTCATATCAATGACAATATTCGACAAATTGAAGGCATCCTCATCAAGCTCAATGCCCAAGCTTCCATTACAGGCCAAGAAATCACCATCAAAATGGCAAAAAATGCTATTAAAGACTCCCTTGAAATCAATAACAAAAACATCACCCTTGAAAATATCATCAAAATGGTTTCCAAAGCCCTCAATATCAAACCCTCAGAAATCAAAAGTAAAAGTCGAACTAAAAATGTCGCCAACGCTCGACGCATCGTCATCTACCTTGCTAGAGCTCTTACTCCTAATTCAATGCCAGTTTTAGCAAAAGAACTCAATATGAAAGATCACAGCTCAATCTCAAAAGCTTATAAAAAAATAGAGGAAGAAATCGAAAAAGATTTACGCACAAAAGCCATCATTGAAGAAATAAAAACAAAAATCCAAGAAGAGCAAGATGAGAAACAATTATGATTTTAGATACAATGTGCAGATGTGAATAGATGTGAAAAACAAAACAAAACTTTTCACAGAAAAAACAAAGCAAATAAGGGAAATGCCTAACTTTAATCAACATTTCACTTGCACTACTAACTACTATTAAAAAAATAATTAAACAAAAAGGAGAGCTAAATGAAAATTTCCATCTACAAAAACACACTTGAACTTGTCTTAAATAACTTTCAATCTTTCTTAGACAAAAGAGATTTCTCTCAAATCACCTCCCATATCTTTTTCAAAATAGCTGAAAATAAGCTTCTCTTAAGAGCCACAGACTATGAAATTGGAATCCAAGCAAAAATTGAAGTTTCTAAAATCGAGGAAGAAGGACAAGGCACAGTCGGTGGAAAACAAATCCTAGAAATCATCAAACGCCTAAGAGATGATCAAGAAATTTCTCTTAGCACAGACAATGACACTCTACTTATCAAACAAGGCAAAAGTCAATTTAAACTTCCTATGTTCAACTCTGAAGAATTCCCAAACTTTCCTTTTTATAACACAGACACAAAGATTCAAATCCCCTCATATCAATTCATCGAAGCCATCAAAAAAATCAACCCAGCCGTTAGCACAAACAATCCAAAAATTGAACTCAATGGTGCTTTGCTTGATATCAAAGACTATGGGATTAACTTTGTTGCTACAGATACAAGAAGATTAGCACTTATCCAATATGATTCCCAATCTGTAGGCTCTCTCTCTATTATCATTCCCAAGAAAGCACTCAATGAAATTCAAAAACTTTGTATCGATGAAGCAGAGATCTATCACAACGAAAACCAACTTATCATTCAAACAGGGATCTACACTTTTTCCACTAAGCTTACAAATGGTCGATACCCTGATTATGAACGCATCATTCCCAAAAGTTTCACACATACCTTAGAACTACCAAAAAACGAAATCATCAATGCAATCCGAACAATCAATGCTGTCTCTCAAGAAATAAAAGTTACTTTCAAACAAAATGAAATCTTATTTGAAAGCACAACTAGTGAAAAAGAACAAGGAAAGACACAATGCGAAGTCCAAACAAATTTTGAAAATGAATTTAGTATTGGAATGAATTCAAAAAGCTTGCTTGACTTCTTAGCACAAGTCAATAATGAAAAATTCTCACTTTGTTTCGAAGAAGCAAATAAACCTTTTATGGTTAAAAGCGAGAATTTTTTAACCATTATTATGCCAATTGTTTTATAAAACCAAATTTTTGGAGTAAGAATGAACGAGATTAAAAATTATGGTGCAGGAAATATCAAAGTCCTAAAAGGACTTGAAGCAGTCAGAAAACGCCCTGGGATGTATATTGGTGATACCAATATCAATGGATTGCATCATATGGTTTATGAGGTGGTAGATAATTCCATTGATGAAGCAATGGCAGGGCATTGTGATCATATTTCAATCCGTCTTACTCAAGAAGGCAGTGCTATTATTGAAGATAATGGACGAGGTATTCCTGTAGATATGCATCCTACTGAAAACCTCCCGGCAGCTACTGTAGTTCTAACAGTTTTGCATGCAGGAGGAAAATTTGACAAAGATACTTATAAAGTCAGTGGAGGATTACACGGAGTAGGAGTAAGTGTAGTCAATGCTCTCTCAAAGCATCTCATTATGACCATTAAGCGTGATGGAAACATCTACCGCCAAGAATTCAAAAAAGGTATCCCCACCACAAATCTTGAGATCATTGGCACGACCAAAAAACATGGTACAAGTATTGAATTCTTCCCCGATGGCGAAGTGATGGAAATCTTAGAATTTGATGCAGAAATTCTCATCAAACGCTTCAAAGAAATGGCTTATCTCAATCATAATATCACCATTGATTTTGTTGATGAAAAAACAGGTAAAAGAGAGAAATACCACTTTGAAGGGGGGATCAAACAATTTGTCGAAGATGTCAATAAAAAACCTCTTATTTCTGAAATCATTAGCTTTGAAGTAAGTGATGAGGACTTGGAAGCCGAGATTGCTTTGGCTTACAACGAAGGCTATGATGAGAAAGTTCTAAGCTTTGTCAATAACATCCGCACCCCAGAAGGTGGGACGCATGAAGCAGGTTTTAGAGCAGGTTTGAGCCGAGCGATTATCAATTATATTGATCTCAATGCTAGTGCAAGAGAAAAAGATTCTAAAGTCACAGGAGATGATGTAAGAGAAGGCTTAGTAGCAATCATTTCAACCAAAGTGATGGAACCCCAATTTGAAGGCCAAACCAAAGGCAAACTTGGAAGTTCCTTCGTCAAACCCATCATTCAAAAACTCACCTATGAACGCTTGATAAAATTCTTTGAAGAAAATCCTATCCAAGCCAAAGCCATTATGCAAAAGGCTCTTTTAGCTGCACGAGGTAGAGAGGCAGCCAAAAAAGCAAGAGAACTCACAAGAAAAAAAGAAAATTTTTCAGTTGGGACTTTGCCCGGTAAGCTTGCCGATTGCCAAAGCAAAGATCCTAGTGAATCTGAAATTTATCTTGTAGAAGGAGATAGTGCAGGCGGAAGTGCAAAACAAGGTAGAGATCGTGTCTATCAAGCGATCCTACCTTTGAGAGGTAAAATCCTCAATGTTGAAAAATCCCGCCTTGATAAAATCCTCAAATCCGAAGAGATTAAAAATATGATTACCGCCTTTGGTTGTGGGATTGGCGAGGAGTTTAGCCTAGAGCGTCTTCGCTATCATAAAATCATCATTATGACAGATGCAGATGTAGATGGCTCTCATATCCAAACTCTTCTGATGACTTTCTTTTATCGTTATCTTAGACCCTTGATTGAAAATGGTCACATTTATATCGCCCAGCCTCCTCTTTATCGATTCAAAAAGGGCAAAAAAGAAATTTATCTCAAAGATGAAAGAGCCTTGAGTGAATACCTCATTGAAAACGGGATTGAGAATTTCAGCTTTGAGGGCATAGGGACAAAAGAATTGCTTGAGATTCTTAAATTCATTTCAGCCTATCGAGCAATGCTCAAAGAGCTTGAAAAACGCTATCCAATGATTGAAGTTGTAAGATTTTTGATCCAAAATCGTGACTATATAGCCCTAAGTTTTGAAGAAATGAGTCACAAAATCAAAGAGTTCTTAAGCAGCATTGATTGTAATATTCTCAATCAAGTTATTTCGGAAGAAGAGGTCCTTTTCTATGTGCAGACAAAAACAGGGCTTGTAGAATTCACTCTAAGTGAAGCCCTCTTTGCAGATCAATATTTTGAAGAAGCCTCAATGATTTACAACAAAATTCAAGAAAGAGATTTAGCTTTTTTACAGGGCAAAGATTTGCTTGAAGTCTTAGAGGATATCGAAGAGAGTGCAAAAAAAGGAGCTTATATCCAGCGTTACAAAGGCTTAGGAGAGATGAATCCAGAGCAGCTTTGGGAAACCACGATGACTCCCCAGTCCCGCACACTTTTGCGTGTCAAGCTTGAAGATATTGAATCTGCTGATGCGATTTTTACACTCTTTATGGGAGATGAGGTGGAGCCACGAAGAGCCTACATCCAAGAAAACGCCAAAAATGTCAAACATTTGGATATATAGGTGATTGAGTTTTATTATTCTCTTAGCGATTCAGCTTGGATTTATGTTTTTGCTCTTTTGTATTTTCTGCCTTTGATGATCGCCTTTTTTCGAAAACATCAGAGCAGGTTTGGTATCCTTGTGCTCAACCTCCTCTTAGGCTGGACTTTTGTTTTTTGGGTTATATCTTTAGCTTGGGCTTTAAGTAAGAAGGACTAAAAGGAGAAATAATGTTTGAAGTTTTAAGCAACATAAATGTGATTTTTTATCTTCTGGCGTATTTTTGTGGGGGGATTCCTTTCGGACTTATTCTCTGCAAAGTTTTTTTTGGGATCTCTTTGCGTGAAGTAGGCTCAGGGAGTATCGGTGCGACGAATGTCTATCGAGCCATCAAAGAGCTTGATCCCAAAAAAGCCAAATTCTTTTCAATCCTAACCATCTTTTTAGATGCTGCAAAGGGACTTTTAATCGTTGCCTTAGCTAAGATCTTTGGATTAAGTTATGAGACTCAATGGAGCATCGCTCTTTTATCCGTGCTTGGGCATTGTTATAGTCCTTATCTTAATTTTTCAGGAGGTAAGGGGGTTGCCACAGCGATTGGATCTGTCTTTTTACTTATTCCCATTGAGGGAAGTTTAGGACTTTTAGTATGGTTTTTAGTCGGTAAGGTTTTTAAAATCTCCTCTCTATCTTCATTGATGGGAGTTTTATCAGGATTATTTTTTAGTTTCATCATTCCTTATGCTTTCTCCTTGCCCAAAAGCATTGATATTACCCAGCAGATTCAATCTCATGCCCCAGTGATCCTCATAGGTATCCTTATCATTTACACCCATATCCCCAACATCATCCGCCTTTTTAAAAAAGAAGAACAAAAAATCTTTTGATGTTTTTATTGATTGAAGATTTAGAGCTTGAGGCAGTGATTGGTATTCTGCCTTTTGAGCGTGAGAGAGCTCAAAAAGTCATCATCAATGCAGACTTAGAATACAACTATCAAGGAACTTATCTCAATTATGTAGAAATTGTGGAGTTTTTAAGCTCAGAGCTCAAAGCCAATCAATATGGGCTTTTGGAAGAGGCTCTGCAAGATCTAAGTCAAAAACTCAAAACTCACTTTCCCACACTCAATCACATTTCCCTAAGTCTCAAAAAACCTGATATTTTGAGCAATTGCATAGTAGGAGCAAGGATAAATCTATAAACATCCTTTTGCCTAAGTCTTGGCAATCAAAATTTTGCTTTTTAATCTTCTCTTGCGATCTTGTTGATTTTTGATAAAATTCGAAACTCTTACTATTCAATTGTAAAGGAAATACTAATGAAAAACACAAAAAATGAAATTTTATTGGAGTCTGCAAATATTAGTTTGGGGGGGGGGGATGTAATTCTCTAAAGAA
>CAUWEE010000041.1:0-7235 GCA_963557095.1 uncultured Helicobacter sp.
AAGAAAACACCATTTAAAGATAGCAAAATCTCCTCGCTTGACACCGCTCGCACGCCTTTACTTGATATTTTTGTGCAAATGTTCTGCAATGAGCTCTTAAGCCTTGTGAGCAAAGGGATTTGGCACGATTATGTCGCGATAGAAGAGAATAGAAGCTATCTAAAAGGAAAGCTTCTTTTTAATCAGCATATCAAACACAATCTCACTCACAAAGAGCGATTTTTCACAAGAAGTGATGAGCATATTGCAGACATTGCACCCAATCGCCTCATCAAATCCACCCTTCTTTTTATCAAATCACTTGCTACCTATCATCACACACACAAACTTATTCATCGCTCTCTTGAAGCTTTTGAAGAGATTCCAAAAAGCACAAATATTAAAGCAGATTTTCTCTCTTGCAAGACTTCAAGACACTTTAATTATTATGATGATGTTTTGGCATGGTGTAGGCTATTTTTGGAGGGAAAGAGCTTCACAGCATTTAGTGGAGAGAACAAAGCATACGCCCTACTTTTCCCAATGGAAAAACTCTTTGAATCCTATGTTGCCCATATGCTAACACACTCAAACTCCTCTACTCACACAATCCAAACACAAAAATCAAACAAATATCTTTTAAGTAGTCACAAAGCAAAAGAGCTTTTTCAACTCAAAGTAGATCTACATATCACGCTTCAAGAGAGCGAAAAAGTCATCGTCGCTGATACCAAGTGGAAGGCACTCAAAAGCACAGAGGACAAAAAGCATGGAATCTCTCAAAGCGATCTTTATCAGCTTTTTGTATATGCCAAATACCACCAAGCCAAAGAAGTATGGCTTATCTATCCCAAGCCCTATTCTCTACAAGATAAGCAGAGTGAGGAGATGATAGGAATCATTGCAGAGTGGAATAAGAGAGAATATCGCTATCTCTACTTTGATGAAAATATCGCTCTCAAGATCATCTTTGCTCCTTTGATTTTTTGCTAGTCCCCATTGGAGATAGAAGAGATTCTTTACACCTCCTTCAACACCCTCTCTACCCTCCCCTCAAGCATCTTTTCTCTCTCAGGATAGCAGTCAAATTTAGCAATGGCATAGTAACGCCTAGAATCCATACAAGAATTTGCAATCTCAATCGCTCTAAGTGCTTCTTGCATATTTTTTGCCTCCACCACACTTCCCATTGGGTTTAAATGGGCTTTGATTCCATTTTGCTCCCACGCTCTCAAAACCTTTGCCACCTCTTCCCTCTTGCTGATACCCCCATGAATACTAAAAATGCTAAGTTCTAACAAAACTGCCATCTATACTCCCTCATTTGCCATAGTCTCAGCCCTTTTTAGAATCTCTTTTGCTCCTTTGGAAATCATTCTTTGTGCAAGTTTTTGTGCAAGCTGCAGATAGTCTTGCATCTCTGCACATTGCTCATCTTCTAAGATTTCACTACCATCAGGACAACCTATCCTTGCTCTAAGCAAAAGCTTCTCATTTTGATTGCTTGCATGAACCCCGATAGGCACTTGGCAGCCCCCCTCAAGATAGCGGATAAATTCCCTCTCACATTCGCAAAAAAGCTGAGTTTTTGAATCATTAAGTCTCTTGAGCTCATCCAAAAATGGACTATCCTCCCTGCATTCAATCCCCAATGCCCCCTGCCCCATTGCTGGGATCATCTCCTCAATCTCCAAAGGAAGGCAGTATTTCAAATCTTGTGCAATCTCAAGACGCTTGATTCCTGCCATTGCCAAAATAATCGCATCAAAATCCCCCTTTTTTAGTCTCTCTAGGCGAGTTTGCACATTTCCTCTAAGACTTTGCGTGTCCAAATCTTGACGCCTACTTTTAATTTGCATCGTGCGTCTAAGAGAGGTCGTCCCAAGCCTTGCTCCTAGTGGTAAAGAGTCTAGATTAGGGTATTTTTCGCTCACAAAACAATCTCTCACATCTTCACGCTTGGTGATCGCAACGAGTTTTAATCCATCTGGAAAGATCACAGGCACATCTTTGAGACTATGCACAGCAAGATCAATCTCTCCACTTAAGAGCAATTCTTCAAGTTCTTTTGTAAAAAGCCCCTTTCCTCCAATTTTGGACAAAGGAGTATCGAGGATTTTATCCCCCTTTGTTTTGACGATTTTGATTTCAGATTGAAGCTTGCATTCCTCTTCTAATCTCTTTGCAATATGCTCTGCCTGCCATAGTGCTAGAGCACTTCCCCTACTTCCGATTATGAGTTTCTTCATCTCTAATTCCTCTGTGTTCTTGGATAATCTCAACATCAATAATTTCTTCTTGAGTGGAGGTTTTGGAGTATTTTTTGATACTTGCCTTACCTAAGAGCAGGACAAACACAGAATCCAAAAGCCCAAAGTAAAACAATAAACCCAAACAATCGCTAAAAATCCCTGGAACAATGAGCAGAATTGCTCCAAAAACCTTAGCAATGTTTGAAGCTAAGATTTCCTTGGGATCTCTTGCTTGGCGTAAAAGCTCAAGGATGGATTCTGTATTTCCCGAAAGAGTATTAAAGAGCAAGAAGACGCCCAAAACTCCACTTAAGATAATTTCCAAAACTAGAGTTAAAAAGCCAAAACTCTCACTAAAAAGGACAAAACCTCCAAGTTCAAGGAAAAAAAGAAGCAGAAAAAAAATAAAAAAACGCATTTTATCTCCTTAAAAAATCTTCAAGATTGAGACTAGTTTTAAAAAGATCTTTTCTTTGGATTAGCTCGATCTGTCCATTTTCAAGCTCTTTACCTACGACAATAGCTTGAGGAATACCCAAAAGCTCAAAATCGCTCATTTTTACACCAAATCTTTCATCTCTATCATCAAAAAGCACAGTTTTGCCTCGCGATAGAAGATCTTCATAGATTTTCTCCCCCGCTTCTTTTTGAGCCTCATCTTTGATATTTGAGACAATGATTATAAATTCAAACGGGCTTAGAATCTCATTCCAGATAATCCCTCTCTCATCGTGGTTTTGCTCAACAAAGGCTGACATAATTCTTGAAACCCCAATGCCATAACAACCCATTACAAAAGGCTGTGCCTTGCCATTTTTATCCAAAAAAGTCGCCTGCATTGCCTCGCTGTATTTTGTGCCAAGCTTAAAGATATGTCCTATTTCGATTCCTTTTTTGTATTTAAGCTCTTCAGCGCAAGTTGGACATAGATCTCCCTCTCTCACAAGTGCCAAATCTGCCTTTTTACCCCCTACAAATCTTTGCACAGAATGAAAATCTTTTTCATTTGCTCCAGTGAGATATTTCTGCCCCTCTTTGAGTGCTTCATCATAGAAGACAAAATCTGCCTCCGCCCCAAGCCCTACAAATCCGAGTTCAAAAGCTTGCAATTCTTCCTCGCTCAAATCACACAATTCTAGGGCACTCTGATCCAAAGCGCTCACTGCATTGAATGCTTTTGTTTCTTCTAGCTCATCATCTCCTAAGATAAAAAATAGAGCTGTTTTTCTACCTTCTTTTGTCTTCACGCCCTTAAGAACAGATTTTAAGATCATCTCTTTGGAAAGCTCAAGCTCTTTTGCAAGCTCATCGATTTGTTTCAAAGAAGGCGTGTGGATCTTTTGCTCTTGCAAGGGAATCTCTTGAGTTTCTCTCCTTTTGCGTTTTCCCGCTTCAATATTGCTTGCATATCCACAAGAAGGGCAAGTGATCAGTGTATCCTCTCCACACTCTGCTAAAAGCATAAATTCCTTACTCCCACTTCCACCAATTGCTCCACTATCTGCTTCAACTACAGCATAATGGATGCCAAGCTCATCAAAAATCTTGCAATAAGTGCGCTCCATCTTGTCAAACTCTCTATCCAAATCCTGCATATCAGAGTGGAAGCTATATGCATCTTTCATCACAAATTCTCTACCGCGAATGAGACCAAACCTTGGACGCACTTCATCTCTAAATTTTAGATGAATCTGATAAAGATTGAGAGGGAGCTGTTTATAGCTCTTGACTACCCCTTTGACACATTCTACAATCCCCTCTTCATAGGTAGGACCAAGCACAAAATCTTGATCTTTTCTATCCTTAAATCTTAAAAGCTCTTTGCCATATTTTTCATAGCGTCCAGATTTTTGCCAAAAGGATGCTGGAGTTACAAAGCCCAAGGTTAGCTCTTGAGCCCCTGATTTGTTCATATGTTTTTGAATCACAGATTTGATGTTTTCTAGGACTTGATTCCCAAGTGGCAAGAGATTATAAATCCCTGCTCCAACTTGCTGAATGTAAGCTCCACGAAGAAGATATTGATGACTTTTGAGTTCTGCATCCTTGGGGGTTTCTTTGTTTGTGTAAATGAAGCTTTTTGACATTCTCATCGTTATTCCTTTATTTCACATTTATAGGGATTGCTCAAAGATTTTTCTTCCTCAAGATCAAAAAGCTGCTTTATATTTTCAAGCACAAAATCACTCTCGGGCTTTTCTTTGATTTTTTTGATGTAAAGAGTTGGATGATGGAGAAATTTATTGAAGGTATTGTGGAGAATTCTTAAGACTTCTTCCTCGTTTTGAGGATCTAAAAAACCTTTTTTAACCGCACGAGAAACTTCATCAAAACAACATTGCTTCGCCTTTTCTCTCAAGGCTTTAATGATTGGCTCAACTTCAAGTCCATCAAGCCACTGGAAAAAAACATAAATCTGCTCAGCAATGATTTCTTGAGCTTTCTTTGCCTCTTCTTCTCTCTTATCTTTATTGTTTGCAACCATTCCTTGCAAATCATCAATTTCAAATAAAGTGATATCTTCTCTTTGGCAATGTTCTATGTCTCTAGGCAATGCCAAATCAAACCAGATTCGATGAAAATCACAAGGCTTAATCATCTCTTGGGTAATAATCATATGAGCTGCTCTAGTAGCAGAGAAAAGATAAGGATAAGTATTTAAAACTCTAGAAAGCTCGGCAAAAGGGAGAACCTCAATACGCTCATCATTAATCTCATCTTTAAGCGCTTGAGCGTTTTCCAAAGTCCGACTTAGCAAAACAACCTCAAAATCCTGATTTAAAAGATATTTAATACAAAGACTTCCAATCTCTCCGCTTCCGACAACAACCACCTTCTCCTTCTTTTTTACAAGACTTAAAAAGTGAGAGATAGCAACAGAGGCAACGGAAGTAGGATTTTTTGAGATCTGTGTTTCAGAGCGAATCATCGCTGCAGTTTTAAAAGCAAAATGGATTACCCTTGTTAGTTCTCTTTGACAAAAACCAAGCTCATAGGAAAGCTTATAAGCATCTCTAAGCTGTCCTGTGATCTGTGTCTCTCCTACAACAAGGCTATCCAAGCTACTTGCCACTCTAAAAATATGCTCAACAGCCTTATGAGCATAAAAGATTTGCGCCCCCTCCTGCAAAAGTTTCAAGTCAATCTGACGATAAGAGGCGATAAATTCAAGCAAAGGAGAGAGATCTTGCATCTGTGCAAACAAAATAAGCTCAAAACGATTACAGGTGCTAAGCAAAACACATTCTTTAATTTGGGGGAATTTGGCAAACAATTCTGCATAAAAAGCATCAAGCTCACTTTGAGGGAAAGCGATCCTCTCTCGAATGCTAATTTCTAGCTTTTTATGAGAAAAGCTAAGCACAGAATACATCTAAAAACTCCTCTCAAGCATTGAATCAATTATTGAAATCAACTTAGGATTACAAGGATTTTTAAACATTGAAAGCGAATCTTTAGCAATCTTATGAGCAAAGTGCTTACTTTTTTCAATACTCCCCTTCTCTTTCATTTTTTCCCTAATCCAATTCTCTTCTTTGGTGCTAAGATTTTTTGCACATAGACTTTGAAGCCTTTCTTTGTCCTCTAAATCTAAAGATTCAAAAAGGAAGAGATAGGGGAGTGTAGTTTTACCCTCTCTAAAATCACTCATTGAGGGTTTTCCAAGAACTTCTTGTGACTGAGTGAGATCCAAAATATCATCAATGATTTGAAAAGCAAGACCTAAGCACTTCCCATAATGAAAGTATTCTTCTCTCTCTAGATTTGCCAAAATTGCTGCACATTCTGCACTTGAAGCGATGAGTGAGGCAGTTTTTTGTTCAATCATTAAAAGATATTTTTCCTTGGAAGGATTAAAAGCTTGGGAAAGAAAAACATCATAAATCTCTCCACTTGAGAGTTGGCAAACAGAGTGAGAGAGGCTTTGAGCAATTGGAGCAGGAAAAGAGCTTAGATGAAAGAAAGCTTTGGCATAGAGAGCATCGCCAAGCATAATGGCACTTTTGTTTTCAAAGATACTATTGATCGAGCTTTTTCCACGACGCATAGAGCTTTCATCAATCACATCATCATGGAGCAGTGAGGCAAGCTGAATGAGTTCCACAATCGCGCAAAGGCGAATGCTTTGTTCTGTCTTTCCCGCAATTGCCAAAACAAGAGAGCTTCTAAGCATTTTTCCCTGAGAAATATGCCCAAACATCTTTTCTAGAAAGGGATTTTCAAATTCTTGCACCAAATTTTCGATTTCTGAAATGATTTCCTGCACAAATTCTCCTATTGAATGAAAACATCCCCATAAGTCACGACTTTAAAGGTTGCGCTTTTATCTTTTTCACTATAAGCTTGAAAAAAAACAGCGATAAAAGGGGGTATCATCCCTCTTTTTTCTTCTTTGCTTAAGTTTAAACGCATTGAGTTTCTTTTGTATTCTCTTCTTAAAATCATATGATGGTTAAAAGAATCGTATTTTGCCAAAAAAACCAAATCTCCATCCTTGAAAAGCGTCCAATAAAAGCTGAACTCTCTCGTATCATTGACACCAAGCAAAAGTTTCATTTTGTGAATCTCGTTGGATTTGAGTGTGATGACTTGCTCATTACTCCAATCTGTCTGAGCCCAAAGAAAAGAGAGGCAAAGCAAACAAGAGATAAGGACTTTATTCATTTTGACTAAGAATATTCCCCATTGATTCGATTGCTAAATCTTGCTTTGCTCGCTTAAGATTTTCAAGATTTTCTTCAAGTCCTTCTTTTTGCAAATGAAACCTTGCCAATTCTCCCAAGATTCGTTCAAGCTCTTTTGCAACAACAGAAGGATTGGCATGAAAAACAATCTCTTTCCACTTCTCAATCGCACTTCCTTCAAAAATTTCTTCATACATAATCAATCCTTAAAATTTATATTTAAATCCTGCACTAATACTTATATTGTGCTCTTCTTTATCAAGCCCTGCTTTATATCCTGCACTTAAATTCATCGAAAAATCTGGACTAATATAACCTT
>CAUWEE010000042.1:0-7136 GCA_963557095.1 uncultured Helicobacter sp.
CAGCAAGAGATATGCAGGATACTTTTTATACCAAAGATCAAAAAGTGCTAAGAACTCATACTTCGCCTGTTCAGATTCATGCAATGGAAAATAAAACTTTTCCTCTTAAGATCATTGCACCAGGTAGCGTTTTTAGGCGAGATTATGATTTGACGCATTCACCAATGTTTCACCAAGTAGAGGGTTTAGTGGTGGGTGAAAATGGTGAGGTTAATTTTTCGAATTTGAAGTTTATTTTAGAGGATTTTTTGAGATTTATTTTTGGTGAAGTCAGGGTGCGATTTCGATCAAGTTTCTTTCCTTTCACTGAGCCGAGTGCTGAAGTGGATATGAGTTGTGTATTTTGCAAAGGAGTAGGTTGTCGTGTTTGTTCGCATACGGGTTGGCTTGAGGTGCTTGGTTGTGGGATGGTAAATCAGGCAGTTTTTGAAGCTGTAGGCTATAAGAATGTGAGTGGCTATGCGTTTGGATTGGGTGTAGAGCGTTTTGCAATGCTGTATTACGGAGTTGGTGATTTGCGTAGCTTTTTTGAAGCAGATTTGAGAGTATTGGGATAAAAATAATGAAGGTAACAAAGCATTTATTGGAGCAGTTTATTTCGCTCAAAGAAATTTCTCAAGAGAGAATTTTGGTTGAGCTTAGCAAAATTGGTTTGGAAGTTGAGTCTTTTAATGAAATCAAGATTCCTAATGGTGTTGTTGTGGGGAAGGTTTTGCAAAAATCAAAACATCCAGATGCAGACAAATTGAGTGTTTGTCAGATTGATGTTGGAAATGAGGTTTTGCAAATTGTGTGTGGAGCATCCAATGTTGATGAGGGACAGTGGGTTGCTGTTGCGTTGGAGGGAAGTAGATTACAGACCCCCAAAGGCGAGCTTGTTATTCAAACAACGGCATTAAGAGGACTTAAAAGTCAGGGAATGATTTGTTCTAGTGTAGAGCTTGGATTGCCTAAAATCAATGAGGGGATTATGGTTTTAGATTCAAGTATTGGAGACTTAGAGTGTGGGAGGGCTCTAGGAACTTATGAGATATTCAACAATTTTGTCATTGAGCTTGGATTAACCCCAAATCGAGGGGATTGTCTAAGTATTCTTGGAGTGGCTAGAGATTTGAGCGTGGTGTTTGGAGTGCCAGTTACTCTTAAGAATTATAGAGATGAAAACACGGTTTTGGGGATTGGGCGTGTATTACAGGTTGTTTGTGAAGGAAATTTTTCGTCCTCTGTTATGTATAAGGTGGCAAATTTAGAAAAAATCGATACCCCACTAGAGGTTGCTTTGTCTTTGGCCTTGTGCGATATAGAGTTGCAATCCCCTGTGCAGAATTTTCTAAATTATGGGATGCATAATGTTGGGGTGATCTTGCGAGTTTATCCATTTGCAGATTTTCAGGATGAAAAAAAGCTACAGTCAAAAGGTGAAATCTCTCTTAGGAATGAGAATGGACTAGATTGTGTCTGTGGAGATGGAGTGAAAAGCATTGTGGGGATTTCTCCAAATGTAGTGAAGAAAACAGAGGGAATGATTGTTTTGGAGGCAAGTTATATTCATCCAAAAATCGTCTCAGAGCTGATTTACAATCATCAGGAGATAGAAAAAGATGGACAGATAACTTATAAAACAACTAGAGGAGGCAATCCCGATTTGCTCTTAGGCATTCAGTTTTTGTGTGATACTTTGATGAGATTTGCCCAAATTGAAATTTATTCAAGTCACCACAGAATCGCTTTGGAGGAACAACATGTTTCTATTAAAACAACTTTTGAGGAAATTAATGCCATCTTAGGACAAAGGATTGATAAGGAAGAAATTGCAAATCTTTTGAAAAAAATTGGTTTTAGAATCGAGGCAAGTTCTGATGATGTGTTTTTTATGGCAATTCCGCCAATTTATCGTCATGATATTTGTGGGATTCAGGATATATCCGAAGAAATTTTGCGCTTTTATGGGATTGAAAAGATTCAAAATAAGGCTCTAAAATTTAGAGAGCAATCTCCTAGAAAAAATGCATTATATTTTCGTTTTAAAGCCAAGAGAAGTTTGATGAAAATGGCGTCAGCACAGGGATTTTATGAAACCTTGCATTATGTATTTTGCCAAAGAGAGAAAATGCAAAGACTAGGTCTAGAGTGTCTTGATGAGCATCTAGACATTTTAAATCCCATTACAAATGAGTTGGATACATTGAGAACATCACTTATTCCCTCAATGCTTGATAGTATTGAGAGGAATAAAAATCTTGACTTTAAAGCAATTGCACTATGTGAAACTGGAATCTGCTATGACAGGAAACGCCAAGAGGTAGAAAAAATTGCTTTTGTTGTAGATGCCTTAAGATATGCTCAATCGCTCTCTTATCCTAGGGGAGAGAAATGGGATTTTTATAGCTTTGCTTCAAGTATTGCTCAAATTGTTGGTGAGTTTAAGCTTGAAAAGATTGAGGATTGGAATCTTGGGGTTTCATCGGTTCTTGTGCATCCATTTCAAAGTGCTTGGGTTGTAAAGAATGGACAAAGGATAGGTTATCTAGGCAAGATTAATCCTCAAAGTGCTTATGATGAGGGCTTTGTTTGTGAAATGTTATTAAACCCTTTGCTTGTTGATACCCAAGCAAAAAAGCAAGAGATTTCAAGATTTCAAGCAAATACGCGTGATTTGACCATAATGATTAACAAAGAAATTCCTTTTTCTCAAATTGAAGCAAGAATTCAGGCTGCAAAGATTCCTTATTTGCAGACATTTTACCCTCTTGATTTGTATCATCATGAAAGCTTTGAAAATCAGTTTGCTTTGAGCTTGCGCTTTGTCTTGCAATCAATGGAGAAAACCTTGCAGGAAGAGGAATTGAGTGCAAGTATGCAGGCTATTGTTGCAATTTTGGAAGAAAAGTTTGGGGCAAGTTTGCGTCAATGATCCTTTCGCCAAAGCTTGATATTCAAAGATCTTGCACGCTTCATCTTAATACTTCAGACAAATCGCTTTCTCACCGCAGTGTTATTTTTGCATTTTTAACGCAGGGCAAAAGTGAGATTAAAGATTTTTTAATCTCTAAAGACACTCTTGCAACTTTGCAAATCGCTCAAAGGTTGGGAGCGCAAATTGAGTTTAAGAGCCCTTCTCATTTTTTTATTCTCCCTCCTGCTCAAATTTCTTCATCCGCACTTTTGCAATGTCAAAACTCTGGCACAAGTTTAAGATTGTATGCGGGATTATTGAGTGGGAAGGAGGGAGAATTTGTTTTAGATGGCGATGAGAGCTTAAGGAAGCGTCCAATGCAGAGAATTAGAGAGCCACTTGAAGAAATGGGAGCTAAATTTTCCAGCTCATTTGCTCCATTAAAAATTTGTGGAAATCCCAAACTTCAAGCGATTCATTATCGTAGTTCCATTGCTTCTGCTCAGGTTAAAAGCGCTTTTATTTTGTCTGCTCTTGGGGCAAATGGGGAAAGTATTTATATTGAACCAGAGCTTAGTCGTGATCATAGTGAGCGTTTTTTGTCTTTTTTAGGTGCAGAGATTGATGGGCAAAATGATGAGATTGTGATCACCCCACTAAAATCCCCCTTACCCTCATATCAAATTAAAATTCCAAATGATCCTTCAAGCGCGATATTTTTTGTGGTTGCTTGCTTGATTTCTAGGGATATGGAATTAAAAATTTGTGATGTCTTGCTTAATCCCACACGAATCTATGCTTTAGAGATTTTAAAGCAAATGGGCGCAAAACTTAATTATGAGGTGAGAAGCAAAGAACTTGAAGAAGTAGGGGATATATGGATAAAATCAAGTGATCTAGTTGGAATTGAGATTAGCTCAAAAATTGCGTGGATTATTGATGAGATTCCTGCCCTTTGCATTGCTTTTGCCTGTGCTAGAGGAAGGAGCAAGATTGTTCATGCAAAAGAATTGCGTTTTAAAGAAAGCGATCGAATTTGTGCAATTGTAAGCAACTTGCAAAGACTAGGGATTGAGGCTTATGAATTAGAAGATGGTTTAGAGATCATTGGAGGGGAATTTGAGTATGGAATACTTGAGAGCTATGGAGATCATCGAATTGCCATGAGCTTTGCTCTTGTAGGAATAAAAACACAGGTGGAGATTAGGGGGACAGAATGTGTTGATATTTCCTTTCCTCAATTTTTTAAGTTTTTGAGTCAATTTGTGGAAATAAAGGAGCGATGAATGGAAGTGCGTTTAGCCGAGAGCTTTGGTTTTTGTTTTGGAGTAAAGCGAGCAATAAAAATTGCAGAAAAGAGTCGTGATGGCGTGACTTATGGGGCATTGATTCATAACCAAAAAGAAATTGATCGACTAAGGGATGATTTTGGCGTGCGTTTAGCTCAAAATTTAGATGAAATCAATTGCAAAGATCAAGTGATTGTTCGCACACATGGTATTCCCAAAGATGATCTGCTCACATTGCGTCAAAAAAATATTTTTATAACTGATGCAACTTGTCCCTATGTGACTAAACCTCAAAAAATTGTCGAAGAAATGAGCAAAGAGGGATACCAGATTATTATTTTTGGAGATGTAAGTCATCCAGAAGTGAAGAGTGTTATGAGCTATTCTCATACTCAAGCTTGGGTGATTGAGAGTCTTGTGGAATTGCAAAAATTTAGAATTCCCAAGAAGGTTGCTCTTGTGTCTCAGACGACAAAGCAAACAGATAAATTTTTGGAAATTGCTCAATATTTAATGAAAAATTCTTATGAAACAAGAGTGTTTAATACGATTTGCAATGCGACTTTTCAAAATCAAGATGCAACTAGGAAATTGGCAAAAGAAGTAGATGTGATGATCATTGTTGGGGGATTGACATCTTCTAACACAAAGCAGTTATTGAGTATTGCGCAAGAATATTGTGCGAATAGCTATTTGATTGAGGATGAAAATAGTCTAAGATCAGAGTGGTTTATAGGCAAGAGAATCTGTGGCTTAACTGCAGGCGCATCAACACCTGATTGGATTATTCAAAATGTGAGAAGAGTGCTTGAAAAGTTTTAGCTAAAACAACTTGTGAATTAGGTAAAATCGAGGTCCATTTTTTTGTAATGTAAGGATTTAGGCGATGAGAGTTAACCCAGAACAAATCGAAAACTTAAAGGTAGATGATGATTCTAATTTCGAGATTTTACTCAACGAAAGTGAGAAGAGTTTTGAGAATGGAAAGATTCAAGAGGGCATCATCGTAAAAATTAATCAAGATTATGCGATGGTTTCAGTTTGTGGAGCAAAACAAGAAGGACGATTACCTATTGCTGAAATTATGGACGATAGAGGAAATTTGCTTTTTAATGAGGGGGATAAAATCGAGATTTTTGTTAGTTTGGGCAGTGAGCGATTGCATATTTCTCATAAAAGAGTTTTGAAGTTTAAAAAGCTTGAAGAAAAAATAGAAGAAATTAAGGATTGTTACGAAGATCTTGTTGTGACTTGTAAGGTTATTAAAAAAAATAAAGGGGGCTATATTGTTGAATTTGATGAGATAGAAGCTTTTTTGCCAAAGCGAGAGTCTGCTTTAAAAGATGAGGTAAAGAATATTGGGAAAGTTTTTAAGGCGAACATTATTAGTGTTGATACGAAAGAGAAGACAATAATTGTATCTCGCAAAAAATTTTTAAATATGATGGAAAAAAATCGTGAAGAAATCATTCAAAAGCTCTTGAATGAGGATAAGATTTATCAGGGTATTGTTTCCAAAATTACATCATTTGGAATGCTTGTTGAAGTTGAAGGCGTTGAAGGCTTAGTTCATTATACAGAGATTAGTCATAGAGGACCAATTAATCCTGCAAGTGTTGCAAAAGTTGGAGATAGTGTGCAGGTAAAGATTTTGGAATTTGATGCTGTAAAAAAGAGAGTTTCTTATTCTATTAAGGCAACTATTGATGATTCTTGGGGAGAGGTCAAGGATAAGCTTGAAGTTGGAGATGCGATCCGAGTATGCGTGAGTAAAATTGAGAGCTATGGTGCTTTTGTTGATTTGGGGAATGGAACTGAAGGCTTTTTGCATATTTCTGAAATTTCTTGGGATAAGCGTCCTAAGCACCCTTCAGAAATTTTAAAAGAAAAACAGGAAATTGATGTTGAGATTATTGAAATCGATTCGGATAGAAGAAGATTAAGAGTGTCTCTTAAAAAAATGATGCCAAGACCCTTTGTTCAGTTTTATTCTAGAGTGAAAGTTGGAGATGTGATTGAGGGGAAGGTTGTTAAGATTGTTGATTTTGGTGCTTTTGTCAATTTGGGTGAAATAGATGGATTATTGCATAATGAGGATATTTCTTGGGATCGCGACAAGAAATCTTCTTTAAAAATTGGAGATGTGATTCAAGTTAAAGTTGTCAAAATCGATAAGGAGAATGAAAGAATTTCTCTTTCATTGAAAGCTCTTGAAGAATCTCCAGTGGATCGTTTTGCCAAGAAGCATTCCCTTGACAGCATTGTTCAGGGGAAGGTTGTAGATATTAAGGATTTTGGTGTTTTTGTTGCCCTGGATGATGGAGTTGAGGCCCTTGTTCGCAATGAAGATTTGCATCCATTGAAAAAGGAAGAGATTAGAAATGGTGATGTTCTTGAGGGGGCAATTGTTCATATAGATGGGCAAAGCAGCAAAATTAGAATCTCAATTAAGAAGCTTGAGCTCTTAAAAGAGAGGGAGCAATTAAGTCGATATAATGATTCCAATTTAAAAATGACACTTGGAGATATTCTCAAACAACACAAATAAATGAGCAATAAGAATCTAGCCATCATCACTTTTTTCCTTTTCTTTTTTGTGATGATAGCTTTAATCTTTTTCTTTCTTCGAGAAAGGGAAAGTGTCTTTGTGCCTATGCAAGATCGTATCATCCAGAACAATCCAAAAAAAGATGAACGCTGGCTTGAAGAGATGGCGAATAACAAGAACTCTGATTATAGTTACCCAACAAATGAGATGGTTTTGAAATACAATTTTCATAGAGGTGTGGAGCCTTTGAGAATCTTTATTCGAGATCTCAATGAGTATCGTTTTTATTGTATTAATCAAATCTTGATTGAAAATAAAATTGAATATGCTTACTATAAGACAAGCTCTGTAATACAACTTGTGATTTTTCTTAATAATGAAAAAATACAAAAGAAGATTTTGG
>CAUWEE010000043.1:0-7127 GCA_963557095.1 uncultured Helicobacter sp.
AAATACTACTTTGCCAATGCTGGTTTTCTCAATAGAAGCCAAGTCGAAGATGCAAAGGGAGATCTAGTCCTCTTCAACACTGCCTTCCGTGGAGACCTAGGAGTGAAGAACAAAGATGTCAATATCTTCCTTGACTTCTCAGAAAATCGCAATGGACTAAGAGCAGAGACAGGAGCTGACAATGCCAATATCGTCGGCTCTGGAAGCAAAAACATTGTCTTCAACTTCACAGACAATACACTCAAAGAAAAGTATAAAGGAGCAGTAGTTGGTGATGCCACTAAGACAAATACAAACTCTTCTACCCTAAGATCTGCAGGCACAAGCAACACAGACAATGACACAGCCACCTACACCATCCTCAATCTGAAGAAATACAGTGCTGATGGCACAGTAGATGGACAAGGTTTCCTAAGTCTTAATAATAATAATGGAGCTCAAGCTGTTGTAAATAGTGGCACAGGTAAAACCCTCATCAACGCTCTTCAAGACTCAGGACTCACAAACTTTGATAAGCCTGATGGAAATAACCTTAAAAATCACTATGGATCAGCCTCTACTGGGACTGGAAGAGCAAGACGAGAGCTTCCAAACACAGCTACTCTAGCCAGCAGTGCAGATTCAAGTCTTAGCACAAGCAGCACAAGCAGCACAGACACCCCCTCCCAAAAAGATTCAGTCACCAACATTGAAAATCTCTCAAAAACCAACACCACCCTCTCCCTCAGAGGAACTTCTCTTGATACCACAGGTATAGACTTTACAAATTACAAATACGATCTTGCATTTGGAACAGGAATGGGCACACTTGAGGGAGTAAAGATTGCTGATAGCAAACTCAAAGGAAACATCGATCTCTCCCAGAACAACAACAAAGGCCACAAGATTATGATGAAGGGGGATAGCATTGAGGGAACTTCTGTAGAGATTAAATTCAAAGAGGGCAACTTCAACAGTAAGAACAGTAGCCGTCAATCTTCATCTGCTAACAGCAATGGGGGAGGGATCTTCTACTATGATGACAGCACAGCCACAAGAAGCGACTCTTCTAAAACTCTCAAACTCAGTGGCCTCAAACAAGCCAACTACTTAGGAGCAGGAAGTGCCCTTAAATTCTCCAACACAAACCTTGAAGGAGATCTCTGGGCATCTGCAGATACCCCACTCAATCTTGACTTTAGAAAGAATACTTGGAAGATGGATGAGAGTGGAATCCAACTACGAGGAAATGGTGAATCCAATATCCAAATCTATGGAAAGGTTGAAAAACTCAATGCATCAACTCAAGCAGGAGTTCAAGCAGTAGGCACTCCAGTGGCACAAGCTCCCACAACCCCTGTCCTCAAACTTCGAATGACCAAAGACTACTCTTCGGCTAGACTAGAGTTTATCAACACAGGTATGATTGTGAAATTCTGGGAGCAAGGAGGAGGCTGGGGGAAAGGCACACGCCTTGGACAGAAATTTAACTTCAGAGGAACAAGTCTAGAGGGATACTGGTCAGATAACGATGGATCTACAATTCCAACTGATAGCAATCTTAGTGGTATCCACGGCTATGCTGATGAAGGAATCAATCTTGTCTTTGCCAAGGGAACAAATCTTGATACCACTGTTGCAAAAACTTCCCAAAAAGCAGGAGAAACAGGCAACTATAAAATCACCGATGAGGGCTTAGATAGTGAAGGATCTGCTTACAAAGGGACTTATACCCTTGATGGCTACACTGGAAACTACATTGCAGAATCCTATGGAAAATTCACAAAAGTCGTCACTCACGACAATAAATCTGCCATACTGACTTTCATTGGAGAGAAATCCTTTGATCAGACTAGATGGGCAAAAGGTTCTCACTATGGAAATGGCTCAAAAATCACTTTTGTCAATGCAAGTGCTGGTAGCAATGGCACAAGCAATAGAGTCTCAAGTGGCTCATCTAGCGGTGCCTTAGATGCTAGTAAACTTGGAGATTTACTAAGCGACAATGGAGGGAAAGAAAATGGCACTACTGGAAACTCAGGACATAGACTAGATGTTCTCCTTGAGGGAACAACGCTTAGCAATGGATCTAAGCTTGTCACTAGAGGAGATCAACAAGACAAACTCTACTTCAAAATGACCTTTGTCAAAGAAGAGACTGCAAACACAAACTTAGTCTCTAGTGGCACAAGCACTACTAGCACTGATTCAACTTATGTCAATAGCTCTAAATATGCAGACCTAGCCACCACCACTGCCAATGGAGCTCTCAAAGACAGCATCCTCAAAGTCGCTCAAAGCTCACTACAAGGTGGAGTAGATTTCAAAGATTCAAACTTTGATGTGCTTTTTGTAGGCAACAAAGCCCAAGAGCTTGATGGAACTGGAAACAATGGATCTGCAAAAGTCTTCAAAGGAGGCTCAGCTAGCTCTATTGTCACCTTTAGAGATTCTGACCTCAATGCAGGTAATGGAACTTCATCACTCCAAAACATCAAAGGAACCATTGCCTTTGATCTCTCTCATAGTGGCGAGGATATGAAAATCACTGGAACACTAAGCAATATGTTTGGCACAAAGAATGGAAGCCAAGGAGGAAGTAGTGGAAATGATTCCTACAACGGCACAGGCAAATACCAAACCAAGTTCTCAAATGGCACTATCGATAAACTTGTCTTTGTCAAGATGGAGCAGGCAAAATCCTCTACTGCTCTTGGAAACCTAGGCAAATACTTCAATGACTTAGATACCTTTGGAGATCTCAGCAAAAATGATTACTCCTATCTTAACTCAATCAAAAGTGCAGAAAACAGCTCTGATTTGATCCTTGAAGGTGGAACCATTGCCCTTAAAGGTGCCAATCAAGAGATTTTCTTCATTGGTCAAGATTCTCATGGATTTGATGACAATGGAACAGGTAGTAGTAGTGGAGGAAGCAGAACAACTAACACTGCTTCTAAGCTTGGAGACTCTTCAGGCTCGACACTAACCTTCATCGATGCAGGCACACTCAAGGTTGCAAACCTTGTCAATGCCAATGGAAGTAGTGGAGGAGGTAGAAGTGGTAGCAGCACTAGCACCCAACAAGGCAAAGGAACCATCAATCTCATTGGAAGCACAAGAATCGAGCTTAAGACTTTAAATGGTGGAGCAGTCCAAGCAGTAGCTGCAGCAGCTCAAGCAGAAGGCTCAACAAACAACATGAAAACCCTCACTCTTGCTTCTGCTCAATCAAGTGGTGGTGCAGGAGTCCCAGGAGTAGGCACCCCAGCAGCAGCAAGTGGTGTAGCAGCAGCAGGCACTCCAGCAGCAGGCACTCCAGCAGCTAGCCCACTTACCATCACAGGAGAAGGCATCACCATCAATGCAGTCTTCACAGGTAGCAATGCACTTGTTTCAAATGAGAGTAGCAAACAGCAGATTAAAGGAGAGAATGGCAGCACACAAACTTCAGATGTTGCTTCCACCTTCTCTGCCTCCGATGTCCATATTGGACAAGCTGGAGAGAAGACCACTTATCATATTCTCTTTGACTACACAGATGCTCTAGGAGATAAAGAGAAAAAAGGCTTTGGGAAATACCACACTTATCTTGGAAACATCAATGGCTTAGAAGCTGATTCGATCATTAAGTTTAAAAATGCAGGTTATATCAATGAAGAGCAGATCAAAGGAACAAAAGCCGCCATCTTGCTAGACAACACCCAACTCAAAGGAGACTTCAGAGCAGATGTAGCTGTGCTTGACTTCAGAGAAAACTCCCCAGCTATCTCTGGAAATATCCTCACCTCTGATACAAAGTCTTCAAACCCTGTGCTTAGTCGTAAACTCCTCACCTTTGATTTGACAAGATCAACTCAAGCTCTAAACTTCTCAGGAGCCATCCAAGCAGGCTATAAGATCGCCCCAGAATATACTCAAGATGGACAATCCATCCTCACCTTCCAAAACGCTCCAACACTTAATTTAGGAGCAAAGGCAGCAACACAAGCTAGTGATAGCTCTAATGGCACAGCAAACTCAAGCAGCTTTATCCAAGCTCTAGCCACAGATGCAGGCTTCTCAGGCATCAAGAATGCAAAAACAGATGGAAGTGATTTCTCAAACCAAGCAAGTGATAGAGCTAGTGGAGGCAGTACAGGAGGAGAGACCAACTCAAATAAACAAGCCTACATCCTCTCTGGCACTAAACTTGCCTTTGCAGGCACAAACATCACAGCAAATGGAGATAAATCCATCACAGAAAACCTCTATGAACTCGATCTAAGCTTTGACAATAGAGATACAGGTAGAGGTCAAACAGGACTAGGAGAAACTCTTGGCAAATCCATCCTTACAGCCAATAGCATCACTATGGGAGAAGCCAAGACAAACTCTGGCTCTACAAGCTCAAGCCAAACAAGCCTAACAGGGGAAGAGGCAGCCAACAAAAACCCCCTAGGCCTCTCTCTTGCCTTCTATGACAAAGGCTCACTAACTGCAGACACCTCAAAACAAGGAATAAACAATGTCCTTGAAGTCAAACTTAAAGACAATGCAAGATTTAACCTCACAGCATCTAGTTCAAATGGACACATTGGAACGCTTGTGCTCAATAAAAATACAGGCACAGAAAATGCAGTAAATCAAGCTGCAAACCAAGACAAAGCGCTCAAACTCACTAAAGACAGCTCACTCTCGATTAGTGCAGGTTCTATGAGCTTTATTGGAAGCTTTATCCAAGCAGATGCTTCAGCTTCCACTCCATCTGCCCCATCATCTTATGCAACCCAGCCTCAAGCTCCATCTGCCCCAGCTGTGACTCCAGCAGGAAATATCAATGCAAGCTTTAATGGAGTAAACAAAGTCTATGGAACTCTCAAAGGATATGGAGAGATGAATATCGCTCTAAGCGGAGATGCTCTCTTTGACTTTAATAAGCAGGGGGCAAGATCAGACAATGATTATGCTTGGGCAAAGCCTGATGAGACTTACAAAGATGCTCAAGTCCTCATCGATGCAAGTAACTCCACAAAGCTCTCACTCAACATTGCCCACACAAAAGGCACTGTTGCTATTGTTTCCAAAGAGAGTGAATATGCTGATTTAAACCTAAGTGATATGAAGGGTAATCTTGCCCTCAAAAATACTTTCAACTTCACCAATGGTGCAAACTTCTCAAAAGACTCTGGCTCTCATCTTCAAATCGTAGATAAGCTCAAAGCCAAGCTTGGAGGAAACCAATGGTTTATCCTTACAGAAGAGATGTTTAAGAATGAGGCACCACAAACAGCTCAAAGAAATCAAGGCAGCACAACAACAGCTCCAACAATTGAGTTTGAACTAGTCCAAGCAAAAAATGCCAACCATATCAGACTGACCAACCTTGGAGACAAGATCTCTAGTGTGAGCTTTGCTGCAAGTAATGGTGAGAACTGGGCAGTTAGTGGAAACTGGGATATCCGAGGAACTAATGTCAAGCTCACTAGCTTTATTGGAGCAGAATATGACAAGAGACCAGGCTATTCTAAAAAACTTGTTTTTGCAAAGGGAGCAGGAACAGAGGTAACCAAAGATCCAGCTGCTTCTCAAGAAGCTTCAAGAGAAGAGACTCAACTCACACTTGATAAGCTCACAGGAGCAGACAAGATTGCCAACTCCGCCCTTGAGTTTGCTTTCACTGAAACCACTACTGTAAGTTCAACTCAAAAGGGCTTTCAAGGAGGAGCAAGATTCAATAATGGCGATATCACCTTCATTGGTCGTGAATCCATTAAAGGTGAGGCAAGCAAACAACACCTTGATGGTTCTTACAAAGAAGGTGGAAAGCTCACTATGAAGTTCTACAACACTTTGATCAAAGCAGGCTCCAAACTCTTAGACAACTCAAGCAAGTGGGATCACAACATCAATGATGAAGCAGTGCTCATGGGAACAGATGTCTTCAATCTTAGTGCTGTGAAGAAAAGTGGTATTACAAATGGAAGTGGACAAGAACAAGGCGCTAACAACTCCACAATCACTGCAGTCTTTGTCAATGGGGATAATCTTAAGAGCACTCAAGCAGGTTCTCAAACTATGACAAGAGCACCACAAACAGCAGAAGCAGGAGCTGGAGCAGGAGCTAGCACCACCCTCACAGGAAAGACTTACATCGATGCAAACTCTGCAGCTAATGATGCACTCAAGCTCACTCTCTCTCAATATGCTACAAGCAATGCTGGAGGAGCACTAAGCCAATCTATCCTTAAGACTTTACAATCTAGAGCCTATGGAAACATCACCCTAGAAAACACTGTCACAGCAACAATGAAATTCATCGGAGATGGATCTCATAGCTTTGATGGGAAGATTAAGGTCAATAATAATGATGTCTATTACAACAAGGATGGAAGTAGTGGAAGCAGTAGAACCAGTGGGGATAGTGGAAACTGGCACAAACTCAAGGAGGAGAATAGCGGACTCATCTCACTTGAGAGTAGTGGAAATGGTGGAGCTGGAAGCGAAGCTAAGCTCAAAGGTGGTAATGCCAACTCTAAGTTTTATTTCGATCACACTTCTGTCAAGCTTGATCTCATCAAAGATGCTGGAGGACGCACCTATGTCTATAACTCAACAATTTTAGGTGAGATTGCAGTGAGTAGCACTACTAACAATGGAGGAAGCCAAGGTGGAAGCAGCAGTAGTGGAAGCAGCAGCGGGACTCCTGCTGCCAAACCAAACACCATCACTCCTTCCACCACTCTCTTCTTCAATGCTAAGATGGATAGAAATGTAGGTGAAGAAGCTAACTCTGCAAGTAGAGATCAAAGCAGTGATGCTCAAACACTCACAAAAGTTGCAGAAACCTTCATCACTTCTCAATTCAAAGATGCACTCGGCATCAATCTTGATCTCAAAACTGCCCATGAGCTCAAAGAGGAGAATCTATCTAGTAGCACAAGTGGATCTACAGTCCTAGGTAACACTGACTCAGGAAGCACAAGCACTAAAAAACTAGGCCAAACCAGCAAACAAACCAATATTGTCCTCATTGGTAAAAAAGCTTTTGCTAAAACTTCTGCAGGAGTAGGTGGTAGAGCGTCTAGTGGAGTAGCAGGAGCAACTAATGACGCCATCGATCTCTCTTTCTTACCAGAAATAAACAGTAGCAGTAAATACGCCTACAC
>CAUWEE010000044.1:0-6987 GCA_963557095.1 uncultured Helicobacter sp.
GAAAAAGATACCCAAAAGTCCAGTCTCTTCAGCCAAACCTGCAAGGATCATATCTGTATGCACTTCACTTAAAAATCCAAGCTTGATGATTCCATCCCCTAGTCCCTGCCCCAATATTTTTCCATTCCAAATTGCATTACCAGCGTGATAGATCTGATAAGGTTCGGGATAATCCTCAACTCTAAAAAAATCTGCAAATTCTGAAGGAAAAATAGACAAAATAAAATCTTGTGCCGCAGACCACCAAGTCATAATCCTAAGAATACGATGAGGGCTTAGTGCGATGATCAATCCTCCAGCCAAAACCGCAATCAATGCCAGAATCGCAACAGTTTTAAAACTCCCTCCAGAATAGATGAGCATCACACACATTGTCAATGCAAGCAAAAAAACTTGACCAAAATCATTTTGTAAAACAACCACAGCCCCCATACACACAGCAAAAACAACAATATAGGGCAAAAATCTTTTCATCTCATCAGCCAAAGTCAAAGAGCGCTCATGCGAAAACTTTCTTGTAAAACTCCAAGCTAAGAAAAAAATAAAACCGATTTTGAAAAATTCTAGTGGAGCTAAAGAAATCCCCCCTAAACGAATCCAACGCTTTGCCCCACCAGCACTTGATGCCAAACTTTCAGGCAATAAGGGCATTGTCAAAATACAAATAAAAGATCCGACGAGCAAAAACCATCCAAACCAAGACAACAAATTATCAATATTGCAATGTGAAATAACCCACATCAAAAGAATGGAAAAAATAGCGGATAAGATTTGCCTCTGCATAAAATGTTCGCTTGAATAGTTTAGCGATAGCGTTACATAAGCCGATAGCGAATAAACTATCACGATACTCATACTCAACAAAATAATTGTGGAATAAAAAATCTTTCTCTGCATCCCTGCTCTCTCTGAAGATAAATCGAAATTCTAGCTTACTTTAAGTCCCTGATGAGTTAGATTACTCTTAAAGGTATAATTGCGCTTCATAATTTAGGAAAAAAGGATTTAAATGAAGCTACTTTTTACTGGTGGATGCGGATACATTGGCTCTCATACAGCTTATGAATTTCTAAAACAAACACAGGCTTCAATTATCATTTTTGATGACTTAAGCACGGGTTTTATTCAAAACTTTGACTATCTTAAAAAGCTTTTTCCCCTAAGAGTGCAATTATTTCAGGCTAACCTCAACAATATAGAAGCACTTGATGCCTTGATGCAAAAGGAAAAATTTGATGCGATCATTCACTTTGCTGCCTCAATCATCGTCAGCGAATCTGTGCAAAACCCGCTGAAATACTATGCAAACAACACTCTCAACACAACAAAACTTATCGAGCTTTGCATCAAAAATCACATTTCAAAATTTCTTTTTAGCTCAACAGCAGCAGTCTATGGAGAACCTGAAATCTCTCCAGTTCATGAGGATCTAACCCCCTCCCCCATCAATCCCTATGGAAACTCAAAACTTATGAGTGAGCAAATCTTAAAAGATACAAGTATGGCGTATGATTTTAACTATATTGCACTGCGATATTTTAATGTTGCAGGTGCAAATGCAGACAACACTCAAACAGATCTCCTATCTCACGAGGGCTTAGGGCAAAGAAGTCTCAATGCTACCCATCTCATCAAAGTCGCCTGTGAATGTGCAACGGGCAAAAGAAGAGAGATGTTTATTTATGGCGAAAATTATCCCACTGCTGATGGGACTTGTATCAGAGACTACATCCATATCAATGATTTGGCAATGGCTCATCTTAAGGCTTTTGAATACCTTCAAAAACACGAACAATCCAATATCTTTAATGTCGGCTACAATCAAGGATATAGCGTCAAAGAAGTCATTGAGGCAGTCAAAAAAGTAAGCGGACTTGATTTCTCTGCTCATATCAGCAATCCTAGAGAGGGAGATCCAGCAATCTTGATTGCAGACAATCAAAAACTGCTCTCACTCACAGATTGGAAGCCCAAATACAATGATCTTGAATTCATTTGCAGAAGTGCTTATGAGTGGGAAAAATCTCTCAAAGGCTAAGAGATGACTTTGGCTTTGCTTGCCTTTGGGCTTTCTTTTATTCTCAATCTCATTATCATCCTTGTAGCAAGACGCCTAGATTGGTTTATCGACTCTTTGCAAAAGCCGCAGAAATTCCACTCCAACCCCACACCAAGAGCTGGAGGGATTGGGATCTTTTTGCCTTTTCTTTGCCTAAACTCTTGGCTCTATCTTCAAAATCCTTCTCCTTTGGTTTTGGGACTTTTATGTGGAGGAGGCATTGTTTTTTTGAGTGGGATCGTTGAAGATTTCAATGCCTCTCTCTCACCAAAATTCCGCCTCTTCTTGCAATGTTTGGGAAGTGGAATCTTTATCGCTCTAAGCGGAATCTATCTCAAAGATCTAGGATTTGGTATCCACCTACCAAGCTATCTTGGCATCCCTTTCACCCTCTTTGCGCTTGTGGGAATGATCAATGCCCTCAATATCATCGATGGATTCAACGGACTAGCTAGCGGAATCGCTCTTATTGCTCTAATTCTTATCATTAGCCTAGGACTACCCTCCCCTCTTTCGCTCTCAATCCTTATTCTTATTGCTTCAATCTTGGGATTTTGGCTTCTTAACTTCCCTTTTGGAAAAATTTTTCTCGGCGATGGTGGGGCGTATTTTTTGGGTTTCATCCTTGCTTCCCTTCTTGTAGGAATCACACAAACTCCCAGCGGGGGGGGGGCAGTAGAAGCCTCGCCGTGGTTTGGGATCGCAATACTCATCTACCCCTTTTGGGAAGTGATCTTCTCCATCTATCGCAGAAGCAGACAAACCCTCTCTCCTCTGATGCCCGACAATGCCCATCTACATCAACTCCTCTATCAGAAGCTCTGCAAAACTCCATTTGCAAACCCTCTCACTTCTCTTCTGCTTCTTATTATCAATACACCCTTTATGCTTCTAGCTCTATTCCTTCACAAAGAGCAAAATGCCCTAGCTCTTCTCTCTCTAGCCTACATTCTCTGCTATCTCCTCCTCTATCGCAGACTCCAATCTCCCCGTGGTTTGGACTAGCTCTACTCATCTATCCTTTTTGGGAGGTGCTATTCTCCATCTATCGTAAAAAATTCATCAGACATATCTCCCCTATGCAACCTGATGAGTTTCATATCCATATGCTCATCCACAGATACATCACACATCACAATGCCAAAACATCACTGCTCATCCTCTCCCTTGCCTCCCCCTTTATGATCCTTGCGCGAATCTTGTATGCTCAAAGCTTAGCACTTGTGCTTTTGATTATGATCTTTATCCTTGGCTATTTGCTCTTTTATCGCAGATTGTCAAGATTTGTAGGCAAGGACTTAGTTTGAGAGCAAAAGGCTCAATTTTTTCGTATAATTTTGCTTTTTAAACCCAAGGGGAATTAGCTCAGTTGGGAGAGCACAACGCTGGCAGCGTTGGGGTCAGCGGTTCGAACCCGCTATTCTCCACCATCTTCTTTCTCAATTTGGTCGCGTAGCTCAGTTGGTAGAGCACTACCTTGACATGGTAGTGGTCGTTGGTTCGAGTCCAATCGTGGCCACCATTCATATAAAACTCCATCAAAATCTAAGGCAAATATCACCTCCATACTAGAGAAAATCACAAATCTCAACAAAGAGATTGCTAAAACTCAAGCTAAAATGGATGGCTATCTTAAGAAATTGGAATGAAAAGGTTTTTCTATATTTTAAGTAAATATTTAGCCTTGCTAGGGTATTATTTCAGCAACAGACCTCCTACACCTCTAGCCCACAAGGCTAAGTGCCAACTAGGAGGTGTTACGCTATGAGCTTCCAAAAATCCCCCAAAGACTTATCAAGACTTAGTTCAAATCCTCAAAAGTAGAAATCTACTTATTGGTGATAATAGCGGAGCAATTGATTTTTTAAGTAAGGTTTTTTCAACTTCTAAATACTCTAGCATCCAAAAGCCTTAATGGAGTTTTTGCAAAAGATGGGCTACACCTACATCTCCCCCCAATAGATGCGCAAGATGAGGGGACAAATACAAGCGAAGTGATTCTCAAAGACATTTTACACGCCCACCTCTCTAAAACCACCTTATCACTCCCAAGCTAGAAGCCATCTTGAGCCCTCCTCCTGATATCCACAAAAAGCAAGGTCCCATCAAAATTTGGTAACTGCAGAGAATAAGGGGGTGTTTTTCTAAAATTCCCAAAGAGACTATTTAGAGTTTGGGCTACAAACCTATCAAAACGCTTAGAAAAAGATAAAAACACGAAAGAGAGAATCAAAATTAGAAACTCCAAAGTAAAATCCAAATTTCAAAAGCGTCAAGATTCTGCCTAAAGGAGCGCAATGACCATCAAGCACCCATTTGCAAAGAGCAAGGCAAAATACCTTAGCGGAAAATTTGAATATCAATATCTTCTCTTGGGAACTTTCCCTTCTGAAAAATCAAGAGAGAGCGGATTTTTCTATGGCAATCCACAAAATGCTTTTTGGAAAGTATTGGGAGAAGTTTTTGGAGAAAATTTATCCGCTCTCAATCCAGCACAAAAAGAAAAATGGCTTGATGGGCAAGGAATAGCGCTCTATGATTTGATCGATGAATATGAAGGAGAATCTTGGTATTCAAATGATAGAGATCTCTTTCTTAAGGGTAGAGAACATAAGTATTGCAGAGACTTTGTCACCACTTTTGCTCAAAAATTCCCTCAAGCAAAGATTGGAGGGACATCAAGAGAAGTTGAAACAAAGTTTAGGCAGCAGTTTTGCAGTGTCTATCCAAAAGAAGCTAGAAAAGATGAAGTCCTAACAAAGCTTGAGATCTTTTATCTTCCAAGCCCTAGCCCGCTCAATACAAACATCATCGGCGAAGAGAGAACAAGACAATGGAGAGAGTTTTTTGACAAATAAGGACATTGGCAATCTGTCACCAATCAATCCCATCCATCAAGTTTCTATCTTGGAAAACTCCATAGCAAAGAGCCGCAAAGTCCTGCGAAAATCCCTGCCATATAGCAATACAGCTCAAAGACTTTGTATTCCAAAAGGCAGATGAGGATAAGAACAAGCAAGACATAAGCAAAGATTCTAAAAAATGAAAACATCAGCCCCAAGCCCATCGACATCTTCTCTTGAAATGAAGTTTTAGGCTCATCTTCAGCTTCAAGGGGTTGGATATTTTTCAAGCGCTCACTCATAGAGATAGACAAGCTCACAAACACACAAGCGAAACTCAAAAACGCCAACTCAAAGCTCAAAACCCCCTCCCATTTTCTAAAAATAAAAGCCAAAACCCCCCCAAAAAATGCCAAAAAAACAATCAGGCTAATTTTCAAAATCTTTGTATTCTCGATACTTTGGATCATTTTGTAATTCATCCATCGCTTTTTGTTGTTTCTTATATGCCAAATAGACATTATAACAAGCCGCACAAACCCCCCAAAATACGCCAAGCCATAGTATCCAATCCCAATCTGTAAGCTTCTTGAGCCCAATTCCCAAAGCTATGCCAATGAGCACAGCAAGAACCATCGAAAACCCAAGGGAAAGCCCATCAATGGCTGAGACAACCTTTCCATACTTTGGCTCTTGTGTAACTGGTGCTTTTTTCTCTTCACTCATACGCCATCTCCTCAAAAGCTTCTGCACATTTTGTGATTACCCACTCAATCTCTTCTTCATTCATCGTTGAGCAAATAAAGCCCGCCTCAAAGGCTGAAGGCGCAAGATAGATCCCTTTTTGAAGCATTTTTTGATGAAAATTTGCAAAAAGCTTAGTATCACTTCTTTTGGCATCATCAAAATTTTTCACCTCATTTGAATTAAAGAAATAACCAAACATACTACCTCTAACACAAGTTTGAAGATGGATTCCTCTCTTTTGCGCCTCATTTTTAAATCCCTGCATAAGCCTAGTCGCCATTCTTTCCAAATACTCATAAAGCTTTGGCTCCCTCTTAAGCTTGCACACTGCCATCAGTCCAGCACTCACAGCCACAGGATTTCCGCTTAGTGTTCCAGCTTGATACACGCTGCCTACAGGAGAGAGAAGTTTCATAATCTCATCTCTGCCTCCAAAGGCTGCCAAAGGCATCCCTCCACCAATGACCTTGCCAAAGGTAACCATATCTGGCACGACATCATAAAAACTCTGTGCTCCAGTAAGAGAAGCCCTAAAACCACTCATCACTTCATCAAAAATCAAAACTGCCCCATAAGAATCACAAAGTTCTCTTAAACCCCTAATAAACTCCTCACTAGCAGGAACAAGCCCCATATTTCCCGCAATTGGTTCGATAATCACACAACCTACATTTCCACTTTCAAAACACATTTTTAGCGATTGCAAATCATTGTATCTTGCAACTAGCGTATGTTTAGAAAAATCATTGGGCACTCCAGGAGAACTCGGATTCCCAAATGTCGCACAACCACTTCCAGCGCTCACAAGCAAACTATCACTATGCCCATGATAACAACCATCAAATTTGATAATGTCATCTTTGCCACTATAAGCCCTTGCTAGGCGAATTGCACTCATCGTGGCTTCTGTTCCACTGCTTACAAGTCTTAGTTTTTCCACACCCTCATAAAGAGCGATAATCTCCTTTGCTAAGCTTGTTTCAAGCTCTGTGGGTGCGCCAAAACTCATCCCATTTTCAATCGCCTCAATACTTACTTGCTTGATTTCTAAATCCGCATGTCCAAAAATCAAAGGCCCCCAGCTTTGCACAAAATCAAGATATTTATTCCCATCCACATCATAAAGGTAACTCCCCTCCCCTCTAGCAATAAATCGAGGTGTTCCTCCAACACTACCAAAAGCCCTCACTGGAGAATTCACTCCTCCAACAATTACCTGTTTGGCCTCATTAAAATCATTGACACTATGTAAGATTTCCATTTATCCTCCTTTATTTGATTTGAAAAAGACGCTGATTTTCTAGTCGAAAAATCTTCGTGCAAGCTTGAGCAATTTTC